>NZ_PKGG01000123.1:0-15213 GCF_046480465.1 Arthrospira sp. PCC 8006 | reverse complement strand
ACAAAACCCATTTAGTGCCCTTGGGTGAATATATCCCCTTTGATGCCATTCTGGGAAGGGTAATTAATCGTTTGTCACCCCTGGAAGCGCGGTTAGTCGCCGGGGAAAAACAACAAAAATTTGAGACGGGTTGGGGAAAAGCGATCGCCGGAATTTGCTACGATTCCGCCTTTGCTGACCATTTCCGCCGTCAAGTAGCAGCCGGAGGGGAATTTATCCTAACAGCCTCTAATGATGCCCATTATGCCACCATGATGCTATCACAACATCACGCCCAAGATGTCATGCGCGCCATAGAAGGCGATCGCTGGACAGTAAGGGCTACTAATACAGGTTATTCTGGTATTATCGACCCCCACGGCCGCACCCTATGGATTTCTGGCATCAATACCTACGAACTCCATGACCATATCATTTACCGCCGCCATAGCCAAACCCTTTATGTCCGTTGGGGAGACTGGTTAACCCTTGTTTTAGTAACCATCAGTGCGATCGTCATTTTCTCAAACCGTTTTCTGGCATTAGCAATACCACAAAATAGGCGCTAATATTAATATGATTGTCAATGCTGATAAATCGTGCCATTTTCTTCCTTTGTTACCCTTGGTTACAGAGGGAACAATAATCAGCTAGATTGCCTTTCCTCCGCCGGCTATAGGTAGGCGGTTTCCCAGATAGGAGATATTTCATGACACAATCACAACGTCCCCCAGCCCCCCCACGTCCACCTGGCCCAGGAACTCCTCGCCCACCTGCACCCCCTCGCCCACCAGCAGGAGGTGTTCAGGATAGTAGCCCTCCACCTGCACCCGCCCAAGCAGCAAGTCCCGCCGCCGTGGGAATCCCCAGCAGAGGACCAGGACCTAGCCCCGGACAGCCCACCTTGCGAGAGATTGTCCAACGCGCCGATGAGTTAGGCGCATCTGATGTTCATTTAGGGGTTAATGAAACACCTCGCCTCAGATACCGAGGCGATATGACCCCCCAAGAAGATTGGCCGGTAACAGACCTCAATAGCTTTATGAGTTGGCTACGGGAGGTGTTAACCGATGAGGAAATCCATCAGTTTCAGGAAAACCTAGACTTTGACGGAGCCGCAGATTTAGGCTTTGTGCGGATTCGGATTAGTATTTTTGACTCTCTCAGTGGTCCGGCGATGGTACTGCGGCTAATTGGTGCTACCATCCTCACCCTAGAACAGTTGAAATTACCCGACGTTTTCAAAAAAATCTGTAACTATCACAAAGGGTTGATGTTGATTACCGGACCGACGGGTTCAGGTAAGTCTACCACCATGGCCGCCATGATTGATTATATCAATAAAAACTACGCCTATCACATCATCACCATTGAAGACCCCGTGGAGTTTGTTCACCAAAGCCGAAAATCCCTGATTAAACACCGGGAAGTTGGACGACATACCCTCAAGTTTTTTAATGCTCTCAAGGGGGCTTTGCGTCAAGACCCTGATATGATGCTGGTGGGGGAAATTCGGGACAAGGAAACCATGCAGATTGCCATTAAAGCTGCATCAACTGGTCACTTGGTAGCTGGAACCCTCCACACTAACAGCGCCATTAAGACCCTAACCCGGGTTTTGGATATGTTCTCGGCTGAGGAACAGTCATCGATTAAAACCTCACTGAGCGAAACTTTGGTGGCGATTATTGCTCAACTGTTGTGTAAGACCACAGACGGCAAGCGGGCCGCCTTCCATGACATCCTCATCAACACTGATGTAATCAAAGAGTATATCATGAAGGATCAGTATGAGGAAATTAACCAGATTATGCTCAAAGATAGTTATGAGGGGATGACGACTATGAACAGATCCCTTTATGAATTGTATCAAGAGGGGCGCATCACTGAGGAAATTTGTCTGGATGTCTCGCCTTTCCCCAATGAGATGAGTCAGATGCTACGCGGTAGAGTATAACAAAAGTGTGAAGTTTTGACCATTCGCCCTAACTCTGAAATACACTATAAATAGTCTGATATTAAATAAGGTTGCTCTCCTGGGCAACCTGAGTCGTTTTTGGCAAACAGTTATAAATGTGAGCGCATATCATTGAGTTTTACCCCCTCCCCCTTGGCTGTTCCTAATTTATTTAAAGGGATTGCACTTTTTACACCGTGTTATACGGCGAGTTTTAATCGTTGCATTGATCCGATTACCCAGCAAGTGAGAGTTTTGGCATAAGCACACCCCCCAGTGTGGTGATATCAGCCATTACTGAATGCTATTTTTGAAACGGTAGACTTGGTTTAGCCACCTGTGCAGATTGGTGATAAAGTTGGCAATCCCTTGGTTTTAGCAAGTTATTATCAACAGTTTCCAGAACTTTGGAAAAATCATGACCTCGTTGTGAGGTTTAAAACCATGGATAATCAAACCAATTTTTCACACCAAGATAGTGATTCTGGGTCTGACTCCCAGAATGCCACACCGTTTCCATCTGATTCTAATGGTACACCAACCGAAGGATATGTGTTGAGGCTGTTTGTTTCGGGTCACAGTTTAGCCACAGAAAATACCCTGGAAACTTTGCATCAGCTACTTGAGCGATCGCTCAATTACCCTTATACTTTAAAGGTCATTGATGTACTCAAACACCCGGAACAAGCAGAAGCTAGTCATATTTCGGCTACTCCTACTCTGATGAAGGTCTGGCCAAAACCTAAGCGCCGGATTGTGGGAGAACTCAATGATGTAGATACTATTCTACGACTTTTGGGTCTGCTGGAGGATTAAGAATTGTGACGGGTAAGTTAAGATTATCCCAAAACCATTTGCATCTCCTAGAAACCTGTCCCCGGAAATTTCAGGAGACCTATTTAGATGGGTTGGTCTCGCCGATAACCTGGGAAGAGGAAGAAAATATGGCTTGGGGGAGTCGTTTTCACCTGTTGATGCAGCAGGGAGAATTGGGTTTACCAATTCAAGGTTTTATGGCTGAGGATCGGGAGTTACAAAATTGTTTCTTAGCCTTGGTTAAGGCGGCACCAGAGGTATTTTCTCCCCAGAATAACTATAGTTCGGGAGAATTTCGGGAGGCTGAACATTATCGAACCTTGGGTTTTGGTGATTATGTTTTAGTGGCGATTTATGATTTATTAACTGCTACTCAAAATGAGGCTAAAATTATTGATTGGAAGACTAATCAACGCTTAGTTAATTGGCAAAAATTGGCGAATAATTGGCAAACGCGGCTTTATCTTTATTTGCTAGTAGAAACCAGTGATTATCCCCCAGAACAGGTATCTATGACTTACTGGTTTGTGCGTTTAAGAGGGGATGAAAAACCCCAGAAAATTACTTTTGTTTATGACCAACAGCAACATGAAAAAAACCACCGGGATTTAACGAAATTGTGCGATCGCCTCAGTGATTATCTCCATCAATACCAACGGGGGGAACCATTCCCCCTGGTGGCATCTTGAGGACTTGATAGAGGCGAGGCGATCGCCTGGCTTTCGGAGGCCTTAATTTTCCAAAGCCACCGCGCCGCCAACAACTTCCAGAATCTGCTGGGTAATTGAGGCTTGGCGAGCCTTGTTGTAAGAAAGAGTAAGGGTTTTCACCAAATCACTAGCGTTATCGCTGGCGTTGCTCATAGCAGTCATCCGAGCCGCCAATTCACTAGCCGTAGACTCCTGCCATGCTCGCAGTAATTGGTTAGTCAAAAACAGAGGCAACAACGCATTAAGGATATCAACCGGATCTTGCTCAAAAATCATATCCTGAGCGAGGGCTTCCGGCTCAACACTCACCTTTTCTCTAGTTACATCAAACTTACCACCTTTGCTAGTGAGGCGGAAAACCTCATCATCCTGAGCCTCTAAGCCTTGCAGGTCTAGGGGCAGCAGAGTTTGGGTAACAGGTCGTGAACTAATCAGAGAGACAAATTTCGTGTAAATCAACTCAACGCGATCTACTGCTCCCGACTCAAACCAGGTGAGAATTTCATCAGCCGCACTGGATACCTTTTGTAGATCTGGGGTTTTCTCTGGGTTATCGCGACATTGAGAGATGGGAGCATCCCGGCGGGTAAAATGTTGGATAGCTTTGCGACCCACCAGAAGATAGCTATATTCTAGGCCTTCGGCTTTCAATTCCGCCGCCCGTGCTTCCGCCCGTTTAATAATATTACTATTGTAGGCTCCACACAGACCCCGGTTGCCTGCCAGCACCACCAGTCCCACCTTTTTCACCTCCCGCTGTTGCAGCAGAGGACATTCTACATCCTCAAACTGAAGGCGACCTTGGAGACCATAGAGAACACCTGCTAGACGGTCAGCAAAGGGACGGGTAGCTAAAACTTGTTCCTGAGCGCGACGCACCTTAGCGGAAGCCACCAGGCGCATAGCTTCGGTAATTTTTTTGGTATTTTTGACTGACTGAATGCGATCGCGAATCGCTTTTAAGTTTGACATAGTTTTATGATCAGTAATTGTTATCCACAGATTATTACGACTCTGGGAGTTAATAGGACCTCAAGCACCAGGGATATAGTCAATAACAGACCCATATAGGGGAAGGGGGTCAGTTCCCCCTCATCCCTCAATTGTTGCCTTTCCCCGTTTTAATTAATCGGTGCGTCACGGCATAAAGCGTTTAGTTTCCCCCAATGGCTGATCCCGTGCGTGTGCACCCTACGCGGAAACTAAGAAAGTCTGCTTAAACTCAGCAATTGCTTCTTTAAGCATAGCCTCAGCTTCTTCGGTGAGGACTTTTTGGCTTTGAACAATCTCGCCATATTTAGGCTTGCTATTTTTCAGATAATCCCGCAGACCTGTAGTAAAGCTCACCACTTTATCTTCGGGAACATCATCAAGATAGCCATTAATACCACAGTAAATCACAGCTACTTGTTCAAACAGTTGTAGGGGGGAATTTTGAGGCTGTTTGAGTAGTTCTTGCAGACGTTTACCCCGTTCCAACTGGTTACGAGTCGCTTGGTCTAGGTCAGAAGCAAACTGAGAGAAGGCTGCCAATTCGGCAAACTGAGCTAATTCTAGTTTAACCTTTCCAGCCACTTTCTTCATTGCCTTAGTTTGGGCAGCAGAACCCACACGGGAAACGGAGATACCAGCATTCACCGCCGGACGCAGACCGGAGTTAAACAGGTCAGCCGACAGGAAGATCTGACCATCAGTAATAGAAATTACGTTAGTGGGGATATAAGCGGAAACGTCACCGGCTTGGGTTTCGATGATGGGTAGGGCTGTCATGCTACCGCCGCCCAGCTCATCGTTTAATTTAGCAGCCCGTTCTAACAAACGAGAGTGCAGGTAGAATACATCTCCGGGGTAGGCTTCACGACCGGGGGGACGACGCAGCAGCAGGGACATTTGACGGTAGGCTTGAGCCTGCTTGGAAAGGTCATCGTAAATTACCAGGGTGGCTTTACCTTGATACATGAAGTATTCCGCCATGGCTGCTCCGGTGTAGGGAGCCAGGTATTGCAGGGTAGCGGGGTCACTAGCGTTAGCTGCCACAACAATGGTATAGGGGAGAGCGCCTTTTTCTTCCAAGGTGCTGACCACTTGAGCCACAGTTGAGGCTTTTTGACCGATCGCCACATAAACACAGATTACATCTTCTTCTTTCTGGTTAATGATGGTATCAATAGCGATCGCTGTTTTACCAGTTTGACGGTCTCCGATAATCAATTCCCGTTGACCCCGACCAATGGGAATCATCGAGTCAATAGCGGTAATCCCTGTTTGCATAGGTTCACAAACAGAGCGGCGGTCAATAATACCGGGAGCCGGGGATTCTAGCAGACGGGTATCAGTAGTTTGAATTTCCCCCTTACCATCGATGGGACGACCCAGGGCATCAATTACCCGTCCCAGCATAGCTTCTCCCACGGGAACTTGGGCAATTCTTCCGGTCGCGGTCACAGCGGAACCTTCTTGAATTTCCAGGCCTTCGCCCATTAGTACCGCACCCACATTATCCTCTTCCAGGTTTAGGGCGACACCAATTGTACCATCGGCAAATTCTAGCAGTTCTCCGGCCATAGCTTTATCTAAGCCATAAATCCGGGCAATACCGTCACCAACTTGCAGCACTGTACCAACGTTAGAAACTTTAACGTCTTGGCCGTACTGTTCGATTTGGTCTTTGATAATATTGGCGATTTCGTCAGGTCTGATGGATACCATAGTTAGTGTTTGTGATCCGTTGCTAAAGGTTAAACTAAGATAAATGGCTAAGGTGTCGGCGAATTATTAACCGACAGTTAGGCTCATACCAATGCGGCGCAGTTGTCCTCTGATGCTGGCATCAAACAATTGGGAACCCGCTTTAATGATGACACCACCGAGAATCTCTCGATCAATTTTCAGATCCAGCTCTACATTGTGTGCCCCAGTTCTAGCCTTGATCTGTTCAACAACCATGTGTTTTTGGTCGTCGTTGAGTTCTACTGCCGAGGTAACTTCTGCCAAAACTGTTTGATTAAGTTTCCGCAACAAAGCCAAGTATTCTTGGGCTATTTCTGCTAGAAATAGGATGCGACCGCGATCTACTAGGAGCATTAAAAAGTTCCGCAGGTAGGGGTGTACTTCCTCTCCTAACATTCGTGTAATCACGGCTTTTTTATCTTCTCCTTTCACCACCGGACTGCCTAAAAAATCCTGTAGTTCCGGGGAATTCTTCAGCAAATCAATAAGCGATCGCATTTGATTGCCAAAATCTTCCGTGGTATTGTTTGATTTAGCCACCGACATCAAAGCCGTGGCATAGGGTTCTACTAATTGACCAACAATTGAACTCATGAACCTCCTCCTAGTAAAGCCAGGGAGCGATCTACCAGTTGGTGCTGGGAATTTTCATCTAGGCGTTCTCTAATTTGCACTTCTGCCTGTTCCAACGCTTGAGACACAGCCAAAGCCCGCAACTGAGCGATCGCCCTACTTCTTTCCGCTTCCAAATCCTGATTAGCCGTCAGCTTCATCTGTTCAACATCTGCCTTAGCACGAGCTGCAATTTGCTCTCTAATCACTTGGGCACGTTCCACAGCAGAAGCCTTAATTCTTTCCGCTTCCACCTTAGCTTGAGCCAAGTTTTCTTGTTGTTCAGCTAGAGCTTTTTCGGCATCTTGCAAACGTTGCTCGGCTTCCTTAATTGCTTGCTCAATTTGAGAGCGTCTTTCACTCAAAATTTTATTGAGAAAGCCCCGCCCATAGTAAACTAGCAAACCAATAATAATGCCTAAGTTTATCAGGTTAGTTTCAAACAGATTAAAATTCAGTCCAAAACCACCCTCATGACTGGCTTCTGTCGCCAGTAATACAAGATTCACCATCTTCCTCTTCTCATAATTTCATGTGATTGCCCTTTCCTCAACCGCCGCCTGGCTTGATTAGGGATGGTATGTAGGCTTAACTTTTCCCCCATTTATAGGGGATTGAAAATAATTTTTGAGAGGACAGCTACCCAATCATTCCGGCTCCTAAAAGTTTATCGAGAATCTGGCGACTAATAGAGTCTACCTGTTTGTCCAAACTTCTTTGAGCCTCGATTTTATTTTGTTCAATTTCTTGATAGGCTGCTTCTCGAATTTTCTGAGCTTCTTGTTGAGCCGCTGCCATTTCCTGCGCCGCAATTTTTTGCGCTTCAGCCTGAGCATTAATAATTAGTTGTTGAGACTCCTTACGAGTTTCTGCCAACTCTAGCTCATACTGTTTAGCCAAACTTTCTGCCTTGCTCAAACGTTCTTTAGCACTCAGCTTATTTTGGCGAATGTAGTCAGCCCTAGAATCAATGGCATTTCCCAAGGGCTTGTAAAAAATTTGGTTTAAGATAGCTGCCAGGACTAGAAATTGTACAGCCATCAATGGCAGTGTAGCATCAAAATCAAACAGACTACTCTCCGTAGCTGCCTCTTCTACGGCCAGCAGAATTGTCGAGTGTATCATTTTTTTGAAGGGTGTTAACCAATAGGCTTGCGAACTTTCTTTTGTTTTTCAGACCACCATAAACGGGTAGATTTCAGATTTGAGACTAGATAAATCCGCCCAAATCCGAAATCTCAGAAATCTGAAAATATCTATACGAAGGGGTTGGCAAACAGCAACACCAGAGCCACTACCAGACCGTAAATAGTCAGTGCTTCCATGAAAGCCAAGCTCAACAGCAGAGTTCCACGAATTTTACCTTCCGCTTCAGGCTGACGCGCAATTCCTTCTACCGCTTGACCAGCAGCTTGACCTTGACCCAGACCAGGCCCAATAGAGCCTATACCTACTGCGAGAGCAGCAGCGATTACGGAGGCGGCAGTAGTTAAATTAGATTCCATAGTTGGTTTTGACCTCAATAAAAAAAGTTGACGAGTGAAATTAAGGGTTTGATTTTTAGCCCCCAAACAATCTTATCAGTTTGTTGGCATTTTAACTGAACAAATTGCTCAAATCAAATCAAGCTACTCGTGATGTTCTTCGCCGTGTCCTTCCATGGCTTCAGCGATGTAGTTAGCGGCTAGAGTCGCAAAAATCAGGGCTTGAATTGAACCCAGAAATAGACCCAAAACCATCATCGGGATGGGCACAAATAGCGGCACCAACAGCACCAGAACACCCACTACCAACTCATCTGCCACAACATTACCAAATAAACGGAAACTGAGGGACAGAGGTTTAGTAAAATCTTCGAGAATGTTGATCGGTAATAAGATGGGTGTCGGCTGAATATATTTCAGCAGATATCCCAAACCTCGGCGGCTAAACCCTGCATAAAAGTAAGCCAGGGATGTTAGCAGTGCTAAGGCTACCGTGGTGTTAATGTCATTAGTTGGGGCTGCTAATTCACTGTTAGGGATTTCAAATACCCTCCAGGGAACTAATGCGCCAGACCAGTTAGACACAAGGATGAACAAGAATAATGTACCAACAAAAGGTACCCACGGACGATATTCTTTTTCCCCTATCTGATTTTTCACCAGATCGCGAATAAATTCTAGGGCATACTCCATAAAGTTCTGTATACCGCTGGGAATTGTCTGAATATTTCGCGTTGCCGAAATTGATAGTAGCAGGAGTACGCCAATCACGAACCAGGAGGTCATAAATACCTGTCCATGGATTCGCAGATTACCGATATTCCAGTAAAAGTGTTTGCCAACTTCCAATTCCGCAAAGGGAAGTGAACCAAAGGCGTTTACAACATCAAACATTTGCATTTAGGAGAGTTCCCCTATAGGTCAAGGAGTGGAGAATAATTACAAGAGTATTTTTACGTCATGGGTTGGGCCTAACCAATAGTCGTAACGTATAGACTAGCAGGGCGGCTTTATAGGTGAGAAACCCCAGAAAAATCGGTAAGATTTTGAGTTGATTCAATTGAGTAGCCACAATTATCAAGGCTGCGAACACAGCTAAACGATTTTTGCTTGGGGATAATTTTTGTGTCCCAATTCGTTCCACATCTTTCCCCAGCATTCTCAAGTAGACCACACTCAACAGGGCTCCCAAGAGGTAATTTAGGGCAATTATCCAGGGATAGAACCAATAAACGACCAGGAAGATTACTACTGCCAGCACAATAGTAGTTAGCAACAACTCCCGTTGAAGCTGATAATACTCTCCCATGGAGGAGTCTGGCTCCTGGACTGGAGACCCCATCTCTACGATATCCCCGGCATCAGACATAAGTTACAGCGATATGATCGGCACGTTTACCCACGGCGTGAACTCCACGAAGCTCTCTAGTGAAGCTTTGTAAGCCAACACAAATAATATCACGGAACGGAAACAATACTTAAAATAAAATTAATTGTTCCCTGAGTACAGAAATTTACAGAGATTGGCTAATTTTTTGTTGAAGTAGGGAAACGACTTGTTCTATGGGGATTTCGGAGGATTCATGGTCAGCTCGTTGTACTAACTCAACTTTACCTGATTTGATGGCTCTCCCTGTGACTATGCGATAGGGAATCCCCACTAGGTCAGCATCTTTGAATTTAACCCCGGCTCTTTCGTTGCGGTCATCTAGTAGGGTTTCGACTCCAGCTTGGTTAAGTTGGCTGTAGAGTTGTTGAGCGATCGCCATTTGTTGATTATCGCTGACATTAGGAACTGTAATGATGGCGTGATAGGGAGCGATCGCCACTGGCCAGATAATACCGTCTTTGTCATAGGATTGTTCTACCGCCGCCTGAGCCAAACGAGACACTCCCACCCCATAGCATCCCATAACCAGGGGTAAATCCTCACCTGTTTCGCTGGTATAGGTAGCTCCCATAGCTTGAGAGTATTTTGTACCGAGTTGGAATATATGACCGACTTCAATTCCCCTAGCGCTTTCCAAGGTTTGGCTAGGGTCATGGATACTGCGATCGCCTTTTTTAGCCTTCCGCAAATCAGCGACCAAATCGGGTAGTTGAAATTCCCCTCCCCAATTAGCACCAACGACGTGATAACCGGACTGATTAGAACCTGTGACAAAGTTCTGCAACTCTACGGCTGTCTGATCAACCAATCGCAGGAATTTCGGGGCTATTTGCTTATTATCGCTGATAATGTAGTCATCATCGAGTGAGGGGGCGATATATCCCAGGGGTAAAGGTTTACTCGCCCATTTTTCTTGTGTTTCTGAGTCGGGAACTGTGAGGGATAATAAGGCTTTCCCACCATAGCGACTAGCAGCATTAGTGAGTTGATTGTGCAACTTCACCTCATTGACATCTTGATCACCGCGAATACTAACCAGGACTAAAACGGTGATGCCGTTATCATAGACTGCCTGATATAGCACATTTTTGACAACTTGGGTAGGGGAACATTTGAGAAACTCACAGAGGGTGGCGATCGTAGCCGTGTTAGGGGTTTCTAGTTTTTCGTAGGTAGTAAAACCGGAGGCTACCGCATCTGGGGGTAAAGATACAGCCTTTTCGACATTGGCGGCATATTTGCCATCAGGGGTGTATAGTACCTCATCTTCCCCAGCATCAGCTAAAACCATAAACTCCTGGGAACCGGACCCACCAATAGCCCCAGAATCAGCTTCTACGGCACAGAAATCTAACCCACAGCGTCGCAATATATTACGATAGGCGCGATCGATGTCTTGATAGGTTTGTTTCAGGCTTTCTTCGCTGGTGTGGAATGAGTAGCCATCTTTCATAATAAACTCGCGGCCACGCATTAAGCCAAATCGGGGGCGGATCTCGTCTCTAAATTTAGTTTGGATTTGATATAAATGTAGGGGCAGTTGTTGGTAAGAGCGAATCATGTCCCTGGCTACGGCGGTAATTACCTCTTCGTGGGTGGGTCCGAGAGCCAGAGAGCGATCGCGTCTGTCTTTGAGGGAAAACATGATACCTTCTGCTTTCGTGTAGGTATCCCAGCGCCCTGACTCTTTCCATAGTTCGGAGGGTTGAACCTGGGGAAGTAGACATTCCTGCGCCCCGGTGGCGTTCATTTCTTCTCTCACAATTTGGGATACTTTCTGTAGCACCCGCCACATTAGGGGTAAATAGGCGTAAACTCCGCTACCGATACGACGGATATAGCCAGCGCGGAGGAGAAGTTTATGGCTAGGGATTTCTGCCTCTGTCGGGTCTTCCCGCAGGGTGACAAAGAGCATTTGGGAAAGTCGCATCGGTTTGGTTTCCAGAGATTAAGCAACTTACTATTATAGCAGATATATTTATCCCATGTCAAGCATATTCTGAGTAATTCCCCAGGGAGATGATGCCGGGGTAGTGATTTTACCAGGTTACCAGATTTTCCCATCTTTCGATAGTTTTAGGTCCAATACCAGAAACACGGGTAACATCATCTAGACTGGTAAAAGGCTGCTGACTGCGTGCTTCTATAATACGCTGCGCCAAAGCGGGACCGATACCGGGAAGGCTTTCTAATTCCGGCTGAGATGCGGTATTGATGTTAATAATTTCTCCTGATGGATGAAAGGGTGTTTCAATGACACCGCCACAGTTTTGTTTTTCCCGTTCAATTCTACTTAAAAGCCAACCAGGAACCCCCAAAGTTGACTGTTGATATAAGCGCTCAAATTCCCGTTGAAAATGAGCGTTAACGGTGGGATTATTAACGACTAATAAGGTCTCATCATTGGAGTGATTAGCGGCTCGACTCCAGTTATGGGAACCGGTAATGACGATTTGATCATCAATGACGGCAAATTTATGATGAAGGCGATCGCCTTCAGCCAAATTCGGAACTCCCACCGTAGAAATAGGTTGTGACCAAGGGTTATTTCCGGGTTGATATCGACAATTATTAGGCAAAGCAATTCCCATCATATCCAAGGCTTCGCTATAGTAACGGTAAGCAAAACCAACCTCAATTAATCCTCGGATTTCAACTCCCCTTTGATGAACTGTTTTTAAGGTATCCGACAATTCCTGAGCCGAGAACACAAATAAAGCAAAATTTATGTCATTCCTAGCTCGTTGTAAGGTTTGAGCAATCAATCCATTAACGCTATTTTCCCAAGGTTGAGTCGCAGAAATGGGGGCAAACTGAACGGTAACAGTTCCTTGACCGACGGAGACTTGTTTAACTCCCCGCTGAGGTTTATTAATCCCAAACAGACTATCATTTTCTCCTCCCGGTCCATCTCCCCACATAGTTTCAAATTCCCGGGTAAAAATCGCGGCTAACTCACGGCTATTGATAGACAACAAATTATTAGGATTACCCCGGCTTTCGGCGGAGTAAAAATCTCCGTGAATATCACTGGTAGTAAAATTCGCAGAGGTGACAATAACTGTATTTTGGTCAACTATGACAAACTTATGGTGCATCAAACCGCTACCCTTCGACCCATCCTCGGTATCATCGATTAAGGGAACATTAGCATTAGCCAGCATAACCAGAGCATCTCTTTGGTTAATTTCTTCAGGCTCAAGGCGACCATTTTGGTTTAAATCCGCCAAGTGCATAAATTCCTGATAACGACCTTTTTCCCGGTCGGAAAAGGCGGCAATTTCGGCGGGGGTAAAATCACTAAAGGGGCGACTATATTCATTTTCAATAATGACGCGCACCCGGACTCCTTTTTGATGTTGATTAACTAAGGCTTGAGCGATTTTGGGTAAACGTAATTCCTGAATGGCGACATCTACACTTTGGGAAGCACTGTTAATAGCATCGACTATAACTTGTTCAAGGTTATCACCGAGTCTAGTTTTGGGGCGATAGGGTTCAGTATAGACGGAAGCCTGGGAATGATTAAAGTAAACCCGGATCTGTGGATCTTGAGGTAAGGGCTCAATTAAGGGTTGGACGGAAGCACTATTGTTAGACCTGATGCTATGGGAATTGCAAGCACAGGAATTGAGTATAAATACCAGACTAGCGCCAAGCCCAAATAAGCGGGTGACATGAAGCAAACGCACCATTGATAGTTAATTGGATAGGTAATTGAGAGTTACCGAATTTTTTAGCACTTTTCTTGTGATTGTTGGGGGGGAGATTAAATTAGTTTAACAAGTTGAGACTCGGAAAGTCGCTCTGGTACAATAGTCCAGGGGCTAGGGTTAGTTGTAACCCTCATACTATGCTATGCCAAAGAGAAAAAAGACCTTTCCGTGTGGCCATAAGGGTTATGGCCGTGTTTGTCATCGCTGTGAACAAGTCAAAATAGCCGAGGAACAAGAATATCGGGAGTTAGAAGACAGAAAAACCAAGAAACTGGAGTGGGAGGCTTCATTTGCTGAGGATATTATTGATTTAAGGGGATTACCAGACTATGTTGTAATTAGGGCTAGGACTATTATTGATGGACTGACGAGCAACAAAAATTATCGGGATTTTGGTGGGAAGCGGTTGCGCCATAATCGTTTTGTGATCAGCATTCCTGTAACTCGTAACTATAGGATGTTATGCCAGGATAGTGGCAGTTTTCTGATTCCTCAAAAAGTCCTATCCCATGAGGACTATAACGTTTGTAAACCGGGTAAATTATGACGGGTGTAGGTTTAATGAAGGTTTTTGGTGTGTCTGAGTTCCCTAGTTTGATGATCACTTTGGGGTGAGACTAATGCAAATTTATTTAGATTATAGTGCAACTACTCCGACTTGTGCAGAGGCGATCGCTGCTATGCAAGGGGTATTGACGGAAAGTTGGGGTAATCCTTCTAGCTTGCATGAATGGGGTCAGAGGTCGGCGACGGTTGTGGAAATGGCTAGAACCCAGGTGGCACATTTAATTAATGCGCCGCCTGATGGGATAGTTTTCACTTCTGGGGGAACGGAAGCGGATAATTTGGCTATATTTGGGGTGGTGGGTAAATATGATCAGCCTCAACATCTGATTATTTCTAGTGTGGAACATTCGGCGATCGCTGAAACGGTAGGAATATTAGAAAAACGGGGGTGGTCGGTGACTCGTTTACCTGTCGATCGCCAAGGTAGCATTCATCCCCTGGATTTAAAAACGGCTTTACAACCGAATACGGTTTTGGTGTCGGTGATTTATGGTCAGAGTGAGGTGGGAACTTTACAGCCCATAGAAACTTTGGGGGAAATAGCCCGCTCCCATGGGGTTTTGTTCCATACTGATGGGGTCCAGGTGGCGGGAAGATTGCCTATTGATGTGGAAAAGTTACCTGTGGATATGCTATCGCTATCTAGCCATAAAATTTATGGTCCGCAAGGTGTGGGGGCTTTGTATGTGCGTCCGGGGGTGGATTTGATGCCACTTATGGGCGGCGGCGGTCAGGAGTTTAAATTGCGATCGGGAACTCAGGCGGTCCCGGCTATTGCTGGGTTTGGGGTGGCGGCGGAATTAGCGGCGCAGGAACTTTTATGGGAAACTCCCCGATTGATTAAATTGCGCGATCGCTTGTTTGATTTGCTGGCGGATATCCCCTATTTAGTACCTACAGGCGATCGCACCCGCCGACTACCCCACCATGTTAGTTTCTGTGTGGTTCCCCCGGCTGGGGTGACTGGAATTACAGGGAAAACTCTAGTCCGACATCTGAATTTGGCGGGAATTGGTATTAGCGCGGGTTCTGCTTGTCATAGTGGTAAACTTAGCCCTAGTCCGGTTTTGCTGGCTATGGGATATAGCGATCGCGAGGGTTTGGGGGGTATTCGTCTAACTTTGGGACGACAAACTACTGAGGCTGATATTGAGTGGACGGCGATCGCCCTTAAACAAATTTTAGATCGTCTGATTTCTAAGCCTCTAGCGATCGCTTTTTAATTAATTGTAGGGGCGGGTTCTGCGGTCAA
>NZ_PKGG01000171.1:0-11701 GCF_046480465.1 Arthrospira sp. PCC 8006 | reverse complement strand
TATGAAGCCAAAGCCAAGGGACGAAATCGGGCGGAATTTGTGGTTATAGGCTAAATAGCAGCGATCGCAGCGATCGCCTGAGTTTATTTTCCGGTTCCAGGGTAGAGGACAGAAGCTGATTAACAGACCCCTAGCAGACAATCGGGGGCGGGTGTAGCACCAAAAATACCAAAACTAAGCAGACCGACAGTCAAAAGCCATAAGGGGTAATTTTGGGGGGAATAGCCCTAGTATGTAAAAATCCTAGGAGGTAGCATAATCTCAATTGTCAAGTTCAGTCTGAACATTTAGGCGGGAGTCCCGATTGTACTCTGACAGTGAATAATTCCCGACCGGATCTAAAATTAGGCTGATGATGTCAGTTAAATTTAAGTCTAAGTTATGATTTCTAAGCGCCAGGAAGTGGCGTTTTAGCCTGTGGAGACGATTGGAGACCCCAGCTACAAACTAATAGCCTGGGGAATTGTCGGAGAAGCAGGAAGCCTACACCATAAGCGTCAGCCTTAGTGTAGGGTACTTCACAGATAACCGAATAACGGATAGTTAAGAGATATGCCGCGACGCAACGACCTAAAAAAAATTCTGCTGCTGGGTTCGGGTCCCATTGTAATCGGACAAGCCTGCGAGTTCGACTATTCAGGGACTCAAGCCTGTAAAGCCCTACGAGAAGAAGGATATGATGTAGTTCTGGTCAACTCTAACCCAGCCACAATCATGACCGACCCAGAGACGGCCCGGCGGACATACATTGAACCATTAACCCCAGAAATTGTCGAAAAAGTAATCGAGGCGGAACGTCCCGATGCTTTATTACCAACCATGGGGGGTCAGACAGCGTTAAATATTGCTGTAGCTTTGTCGAAAAATGGGGTCTTAGACAAATACGGAGTTGAACTGATTGGCGCTAAATTAGATGCGATTGAAAAAGCCGAAGATCGTCTCCTGTTCAAACAGGCGATGGAGAAAATTGGGGTAGCCTGCTGTCCGTCAGGTATTGCGAATAACCTCAATGAAGCCAGGGCGATCGCAGAGCAAATTGGGACTTATCCGCTGATTATTCGTCCCGCCTTCACTATGGGGGGTACAGGGGGCGGTATTGCTTATAATCAGGAAGAATACGAGGAATTGGCGATGGGTGGGTTGGACGCTTCCCCCATGTCCCAGATTTTAGTCGAACAGTCTTTAATTGGCTGGAAAGAATACGAGTTAGAGGTAATGCGGGATTTGGCGGATAATGTGGTGATTATCTGTTCCATTGAAAACCTCGACCCTATGGGGGTTCATACTGGGGATTCTATTACGGTCGCTCCGGCGCAAACCCTCACGGATAAGGAATATCAACGATTGCGGGATGCGGCGATTAAAATTATCCGCGAAATTGGGGTAGAAACAGGGGGTTCTAACATTCAGTTTTCCGTGAACCCGGTTAATGGGGATGTGATTGTCATTGAAATGAACCCCCGTGTGAGTCGGTCTTCTGCTTTGGCTTCTAAGGCGACTGGGTTCCCTATTGCTAAGTTTGCGGCAAAATTGTCTGTGGGTTATACCCTCGATGAAATTAGCAATGATATCACCAAAAAAACTCCGGCTTCTTTTGAACCAACTATTGATTATGTGGTAACAAAGATTCCCCGGTTTACTTTTGAGAAGTTCCCAGGTGCTGAACCAGTATTGACTACCCAAATGAAATCGGTGGGTGAGGCGATGGCTATTGGTGGCACTTTCTGCGAGTCCTTCCAAAAAGCTATGCGATCGCTAGAAACGGGTTTAGCGGGTTGGGGACTTAATACCAACGAAAAAGTCCCCAGTTTAGATACGATCCGTTCGGGTTTGAGAACTCCTAACCCTGACCGAATGATAACACTCCGCTATGGGATGTTATTGGGAATGTCGGTAGAGGAGATTTATGAGTTAACCGGGATTGACCCTTGGTTTTTGGATAAGTTGCAGCAATTGCTGGAGACGGAGAAATTCTTAAAACGCACTCCTGTGACAGAAATTAATCATGAGGATATGCTGGCGATTAAGCGCCAAGGTTTTAGCGATCGCCAAATTGCTTTTGCGAGTCAAACCACCGAAGATGAAGTCCGCAAATATCGTAAGGGTTTAGGGGTAAAACCTGCCTATAAAATGGTGGATACCTGCGCGGCGGAATTTGAGTCTACCACCCCTTACTATTATTCTACCTATTGGGAAGAGGACGAAATGATCTCCTCCGACCGCCCCAAAGTCATGATTCTCGGCGGCGGACCTAACCGCATTGGTCAGGGGATTGAGTTTGACTATTGTTGCTGTCACGCTTCCTATTCGTTGCGCGATGATGGCTATATCACCATTATGGTTAACTCCAACCCGGAGACGGTTTCCACGGACTACGACACCAGCGATCGCCTTTATTTTGAACCCTTGACCAAGGAGGATGTTTTTAATATCATTGAGGCGGAAGAACCACTAGGTATTGTCATTCAGTTTGGCGGTCAGACTCCCTTAAAACTAGCGGTTCCCCTCGAAAAAGCCTTGTCAGAATCCACCCTCAAAACTAAAATTTGGGGGACTAGCCCGGACTCTATTGATACCGCTGAAGACCGGGAACGCTTCGAGAAAATTCTCCGGGAGTTGAATATTCAACAGGCGGCGAATGGAATGGCTCGCAGCTATGAGGAAGCCCTCGCGGTGGCGGGTCGTATCGGTTATCCGGTGGTCGTGCGTCCTTCCTATGTGTTGGGGGGTCGCGCCATGGAAATCGTCTATTCTGATGAGGAATTGGAACGATATATGACTTTTGCGGTGCTGGTGGAACCGGATCACCCGATTTTGGTTGATAAGTTCCTGGAAAATGCCGTTGAGGTCGATGTTGATGCGATCGCAGACCATACCGGAAATGTGGTTATCGGTGGCATTATGGAACATATTGAACAGGCGGGGATTCACTCCGGGGACTCGGCTTGTTCCATTCCTACCCAAACTCTATCAGAAACTGTCCTCGCTACTATTCGCCGCCAGACTATTCAATTGGCTAAGGCTTTGAATGTGGTGGGTCTGATGAATATTCAGTTTGCTGTACAAGGTGAACAGGTTTATATTCTGGAGGCTAACCCCCGCGCTTCCCGGACGGTTCCTTTTGTGTCTAAGGCGATCGGTATTCCTTTGGCTAAAATGGCTTCGCGAGTGATGTCTGGCAAGACTTTGGCAGAGTTGGGATATACTCAGGAGAAAATTCCTGATTATGTGTCGGTGAAAGAGGCGGTTTTGCCTTTTGCTAAGTTCCCAGGTACGGATGTCCTCCTCGGTCCAGAAATGCGATCGACTGGAGAAGTTATGGGAATTGATACGGAATTCGGACGCGCCTTTGCTAAGGCGGAATTGGCGGCGGGTCAGGTTATACCGATGTCTGGGACGGTGTTTGTATCTGTCAATGACCGCGATAAAGAGGCGATCGTTCCTGTGGTTCAAGATTTCCTGGATCTGGGCTTTAAGGTGACTGCTACCATCAACACTCGCAAGGTTTTATGGGAACATGGGGTTAAGGTTGACCTGGAGTTGAAACTCCATGAGGGTCGCCCTAATGTGTTGGATGCTATTAAAAACCATGCGGTACAGTTGGCGATTATCACCCCTTCGGGGTCGGAAGCGCGGGCTGATGGTATTACTATCCGGCGATCGGCTTTGGCTTACAAAGTCCCCATTATTACCACTATCGCTGGCGCTAAAGCCACTATATCCGCTTTGCGATCGCTCCAGAAACACCCCCTAGATGTTAAAGCCCTTCAAGACTATTACATTTAAAATAGTCTCGCTCTAGGGCTAATGGGCGGGTTTAGACGGTTGGCGGATTGTTCCCCAAAACCGTCGGGTGTGTCGCATCCGACCAGTTACCGGGGAAACCGACCAACTAGGGATGGCGACGCACCACCAAAACCGCCGTGGGGAAAAGGCGGGTGTATATAATTGGCTGGTGTGTTCCATGGCTGACTGCTGCACCCGCCCCTACATTACATTGGGCGCGTTATTCGAGGTCGAAATTGGGTGAAATTGGCTGAAAATGCGATCGCACTTCACNCCAAAACCGTCGTGGGGAAAGGGCGGGTGTATATAATTGGCTGGTGTGTTCGATGGCTGACTGCTGCACCCGCCCCTACATTGGGCGCGTTATTTGAGGTCGAAATTGGGTGAAATTCGGTGAAAATGCGATCGCTCTTCCCACCAAAACCGTCGTGGGGAAAGGGCGGGTGTATATAATTGGCTGGTGTGTTCCATGGCTGACTGCTGCACCCGCCCCTACATTACATTGGGCGCGTTATTTGAGGTCGAAATTGGGTGAAATTCGGTGAAAATGCGATCGCTCTTCCCACCAAAACGGGGGCGGGGAAAAGGCTAGTAGGGGCGGGTGCTAGATCCGCCATCGGGAAAACCAGCCCACTACCTGCACCCGCCCTTCTTCTGTAACGCCCCAACATTGGGCGCGTTATTCTTGTTAACAAAAGGTTCGACTTGATCTCAGTCTTGACATTATGTATACTATCTGTCACTATAATGGTTATAGAGCCTTTATTTTTCAATTCATGGACCTACAATTATCCTTGTTTCCAGATGATCCAAAAGATAACAGCACCAGGAAGCAGAAAAAAGCTAAATTAGGGCGTTATCAAAGAATTCAGCGTGAATTAGCCACAACCAAACGCGATCCTTATCAAGTTCAAGTTGATATTAATCCCGTATCCCAACCACTGCAAACCTATAACTTTATCGATCTATTTTCTGGTGCAGGGGGAATCACGCAGGGTTTTTGGCAAGCTGGTTTTAATCCAGTAGCTAGTGTAGAAATTAACCCAATTGCCTCCGCCACTCATCAGAGAAACTTTCCCAATTGTCATCATTTTTGTGGGGATGTTAATGATTTTAATCCTCACCAGTGGCTATCTAAAATTGGTTCTCCTTCAGTTCATCTCGTCGTAGGCGGGCCACCGTGTCAAGGTTTTTCTGTCGCTGGGAAGCGCGATCCCAATGATCCTCGCAACCATTTATTTCAAGAATTTATTCGCATTGTTGCTGAAGTGCGTCCTTGGTATGTCGTTATGGAAAATGTACCCGGCATTTTAACCCTCAAAAAAGGCACAATTAAACAAGCTATTTTTGCTGCTTTTGAAGCCATTGGTTACACCAATATTTCCGTAGCAATTCTTGAATCTGCTGCCTATGGTGTTCCCCAAATCAGGCCCAGAGCTATTTTTATAGCTAATCGTTTCGGAATGAAAAATCCTTATCCATATCCTCAATTAGTTCCAGAGGAGTATCAGACAATTGAATCAGCAATTTCCGATCTACCAGCTTACCAACCCATTCCCAGTATTAATCATGAATGGACTCGTCATTCTCCCGAATATATGGAGCGGATATCAAAAGTACCTCCAGGAGGTTCTTTGTATCAAACCTATGTTGATGCTTTTAAGCGACAGTATCCCGGAAAATCTAGTATGACCATCAAAGAGAATCACGGGGGGACTCATATTCATCCCCATCTAAATCGGGTGATTTCAGCGCGAGAAATGGCTAGATTACAGACCTTTCCTGATTCTTTTATCTTTGAAGGAACCATGAAAAAAGCCATGTGGCAAATTGGAAATGCTGTTCCTCCACGTCTAGCAGAGTGTATTGGCTATGGACTCATTCCTTACTTAAATAGGATTGTCACAGAGGCTGAAAATGAGGCTGAAAATATAGTTGTCTCCGAAAAACAGCTTACTTATGTTCAGCTAATGTTGCATTAAGAGCATTACGCCATGACTCAAAATCATACCAACCGCAACCTATACAACCACCTTCTGCTTCCGCTCCCAATGGAGGAATATTATCAGGCCAGTTATCACCCCCAGAATACCAGAAGTGGATACCCATGGGCTGCCCTCTTTTACCAGTTTTCATACATCTTTCACAACTTCTGGATTTCAGTAAATTGTGGTTGCCAGCACTATCTTTTTTGAGAAGTTGAAATTTGCTTTTGATTTCGTTTTCGTTCATGTTTATGTCATGACTAGGTTCGGCTTTACCCCAACGCTGCATAGGAAAACGGTGATCAATCACTAACTCATGGGTTGGTCTTTTTCGATTTGCAATAACGTCTTTATAATCATAAAGTTTCAAAATTCTGTCGGCTAATTTTGGGGGAATAATAGCCGGAGCATTTGACGGTTTTATTTGCCCAGTCCATCTATCCCATCTGGTTTTTTTATTACAGATGTTACAGAAATCCCGTTTGGTCTCAAGATGTAGCCCCGGACGACTTTTAGTTCCGCGCTCTAGTCCTTGAATTCCACCACCTCCAGCGTATTGCTCCGATGCTACTTGCTTACCTTCATAAGTGCGACAGTGCCACTTCTGATCTGACAGCAAACTGAACACCTTTAACTGAGAAGAACCTGGTTTTAATTGGGATTTAAAATTAGCCACTAAATTGCGATTCATTCAGTCCTAGTTATTTCTATTTCTAAGTTATCCAGAAGTTGAGATACGGTTATTCCTAAGCCCTCAGCAAGAGCCACAATAGCCGTAAGAGAAGGATTTCTGACACCACGCTCTAGACCAGATATATACGTGCGGTCTAGGTCACAACGTAGCCCTAGTTCTTCTTGAGAAATACCCACAGCCATTCTATGCTGTCTAATCAGAAATCCCAAGGCTTTTAAGGTTTTTGCTTTTGATTTTTCCAGAGAGTCATAATTACCCATGGTGGACGATAAGTCTACTGACTATCAGTCACATTAACAGATATTTTTGTCCTCTCAAAGTCCCTCTCCCTTTCTGGGATCCAGATTGAGGGTGAGGGTAATGTATTAAGCGACTGGTGAACAAGCTGTACTCTGATTGACGATTCTCCTAACGGCTAATCTTCCCAGGTCTTGAATTTAACCGCCACCAGGTTAACCACCCCAAAATTAACCCAATTAGACAACTAATAAAAAACGTCAAACTTGCCGTTGATGCCGGATGAATCGTTGGCGATTCTGCCTTATTTTGTGAGGGTAAAAACGGGTTGATTTCCGTTAATATACCCTCCGAATAATTCGCGATTGAGGAAGCCGACGCCGATGCTGTACCCACTCCTATACTAGCAGCAGCGATCGCCCTTTCCAGCCGATCTTCTCTTTTCGCTTGATTAATTTCCACAATTCCCTCAATCGTCTTAATCAGATTTTCTAATAAAATCATCCCCGGACTTAAACTCTCATAGTCCGTTTTTACCTGTCTTTCATACTTTTGTTCTGCCAATTTACTAAACTCAGCAAACGTAGTTAACTGACAATTTGGGTCTAGCTTCGCAAATTATTTTAACCTTTGTCGATAGTTGGTTAAAT
This sequence comes from Arthrospira sp. PCC 8006, assembly GCF_046480465.1. NCBI lineage: Bacteria > Bacillati > Cyanobacteriota > Cyanophyceae > Oscillatoriales > Microcoleaceae > Arthrospira > Arthrospira sp. PCC 8006. The sequence continues at coordinate 4,349 of NZ_PKGG01000171.1, read as the reverse complement.
TAATCGTAATTGTCCTTAACTGGGAATGCAGTTGACTTAAATTGATCGCATAATTCCCTAATATTTCTAGCGTATCTTCTAAAGCCTTTTGTAAATCTTCCGGGTCTTTCCGCTGTTGGCGAATTGTTAAGACCGATTTTTGAATCGTTTGATAATTGTCTTTTAATCGGCGTTTCAAAATCCGACTTTGGCTATAAGCCCAAATAATCTTATGGCGATAGGATAACAGGCGATGAAAATGGGTCTGTATTTCCCTAATTTTATCTTGCACTGCCTTTAAGTCGCACTCTGCTGGTAATAGCCAAATTAAATAATGGCATTCTCCTAAAATGTTTTGAATGTCCTTTGTCAGCAGTGATTTATGTTCATCATTTAACCAGGGATAATTTCGCAGGTCTTCCGGTTTTTCATTATCAATCAGTATCAGTAAATTTTCCCAATCTGTCACCGAAACTCACTGGGTTATTTCAAATAAATCGTCCCCTAACAGTTTATTCCCTGGGAAACTCAATTGATTATCTTTTTTCCAGGGTAGGGGTTTATTGGCGATTTCTGTATAACTCTTGTCGGCAATTTCATTAACTTTATCTGGGGAATATTTCCCGTCAAGTTGACCCCACAATAACCAAGTTTTACCTAGGCTTGAGTGAGTGTTATTAATCCTTTCCTGAATGTATTTTTTCAGTTGACTTAAACTGGTTTTATGATATTCGCTATCATAGGCATCAACGATTAAACTATAGCTATCCCCCAATTGCGATGCCACTAACACATATTCTATCCACATTAGAGGTTGTTCGATAGTCTAACGACACAATATCGCTTTCGGGGTTTTCGCGGTTAGCATATTTTTCCAGTTTTTGCTTATTTTCTGGCGTTAAGTTACTATATGGTTTTTGCAGGTCATGATGAAACCGCCGCCAAAAATAATAGCGATTAAAATCTATGCTTTCTGAGGTTTGTCCTAACCCTTCCCGTAAGTCATACAGAAACAGTTGCAGCGTGATTTCTTTCAGGGGGTACATTCAGTTAACTTAGATAGATGGAGATGACTGAAATAGTTGCCTAAAAAACTCTTTGAGTTTGCCACATCCCGAAGGATTTAGCGCATCTTTTGAGGCTTTTACTGGGTCGGGAGAATGACAAATTTGCTCCGCCAGATTGCTTAATTCTGTGCTATAATCATCACTATCGAAACTCGGTAGATAGCCTTTTTTTCGCTCGCTTCCCTCAGCCATTAGTCGATCGCACCACAAAAAACGGCGCCGGGGAAAGGGCGGGTGTATATAACTGGCTGGTGTGTTCGATGGCTGACTGCTGCACCCGCCCCTACATTGGGCGCGTTATTCGAGGTCGAAATTGGGTGAAAACGCGATCGCACCACAAAAAACGGCGCCGGGGAAAGGGCGGGTGTATATAACTGGCTGGTGTGTTCGATGGCTGACTGCTGCACCCGCCCCTACATTGGGCGTGTTATTCAATGTCGAAATTGGGTGAAATTCGGTGAAAATGCGATCGCACCACAAAAAACCACCGTGGGGAAAGGGCGGGTGTATATAACTGGCTGGTGTGTTCGATGGCTGACTGCTGCACCCGCCCCTACATTGGGCGTGTTATTCAATGTCGAAATTGGGTGAAATTCGGTGAAAATGCGATCGCACCACAAAAAACGGCCGTGGGGAAAGGGCGGGTGTATATAACTGGCTGGTGTGTTCGATGGCTGACTGCTGCACCCGCCCCTACATTGGGCGTGTTATTCAATGTCGAAATTGGGTGAAATTCGGTGAAAATGCGATCGCACCACAAAAAACCACCGTGGGGAAAGGGCTAGTAGGGGCGGGTGCTAGATCCGCCATCGGGAAAACCAGCCAACTACCTGCACCCGCCCTTCTTCTTCTTTAACACCACGGGGAAAACCAGCCAACTACCTGCACCTGCCCTTCTTCTTTAACGCCCCTACATTGGGCGCGTTATTCGAGGTCGAAATTGGGTGAAAAGGCGATCGCCTCATCTCTGAGAAAAACCAACGGGTGAGCGGAGCCTTCCCAACAGAAACCACATTTTCAGCGGTGGCAGATCTCCTTTGATTCAACAACTATATATCTAAACCGTCCGCTGCAACACGGTTGTTAGCTTGTATTCTATTCAACAATACTCGCCACCTCTAAAACTTGTCCTTGTAAGAGTCGATAAGTTTTTTCAAATCCTCGAATCTGTCGGGGAATTTATCATCAAGTTTTTTCCGAAACGATAACCAGTAAGACTCAAGAAGAGAACCATTTTTTGTATCCTCATGAAAAATATTTGTGATCACCCATGGACTTTTATATGACCCATAAATCTGATGATTGTTGCAAAAGGCGTTGAGAATAGATTCCTTGTGTGTTGGTGACAAGAATGAGTAAATTGGATAAAACTTGTCTACACAGTTCAGAGATTCCTGGAAACTAGTAACTCGTTCAAATTTCTTAATAAATGCTTCGATGCTATCATTCAAAATGACTTTGAATTTATTGGATTCATAAGGCAATCTTTCCATCAAATTTAATACTTCATCTGGTGAGGCTTCTTTCAGTTTTACTTGTACAGAATCCATAAGAAAATCAATATAAGCAGCATTCGCTAATATCTCTTTATCCTGACAGTTTATGCCACTGGCGACGTTCATCTTCTCGATGAACCTTATTGCCTTCAATCTACATGGATCGCTCAAGTTTTCCACAGCATTATCCACTCTACGAAGATATGTAATCACTTTTGGCCAATTTTCGTCAGTGACTTCATCAAGAATAATAGAAGACAGATTTTCAGTTAAAATATTTCCGACATTCTCTCTGTGCATTCTAGCTACAGCATTCAGTGCAGAAAACTGTCTCTCCTTTTCATCTTCTGGGAGATCTTCTGTTAAGAGACTCCTAGTTAATCCGATAACAATGTCTTTGATTAGAGAAACCCGAGGACGAGCCAAAAGTCCTTTTTGGAAATATTGAACTGCCTGATTTGGATTGGTAGGAAAGTAAACAGACTTGATATCTTCCCAAATTCTATTTAGAGCCAAACGACCTTGAACTGGAGGGCGCTGCAAGAGATATGTGACTGCGCTCCGCATATGATAACGCGCTAATTCTGCTGTCGCCTCAAATGGTTCTTCCAGAGATGCCATTGATGGATGAGCACATCGATTTCTATCTTCACACAATCTTGTGATATCTGCTTTTTCTATAGGTGAAATAAGTGCAAATTTGCTTTCTGCTATATTAGGAATATCCGACTCAAACTTCCAAAGTCCTTTGACATCAGAGTTTTTACTCATGTTTTCAAACTGCTGCAATAGCTGATAAGCCTCACGATTCCCTACCTGGTCTAGCTGCCTTAATTTGTGGATGAAGTCAAATACAACAGCATTCCAGGTAGAAACAATACAAGAACGATATGCCCCAGCGCGGTAACAAGCTACAGCTTCCTGAAGAAACTTTTTGGCTGACTTATCTATACATAGAATTATTAGCTCATAAAGATCAATGAATGTTTGGTACATGAGTGAAAATTTAAGGTGAGTTACTTTACTTTAACTATTCTACTCTATCTACAGCAAAACACCTGGCGGCGGACTGAACCCGCCACATTTGGGTAAAATATCTTCTAACAATCACCTATCCTCAAGGCGATCGCACTACAAAAAACCGCCGTGGGGAAAGGAAAGGGCGGGTGTATATAGCTGGCTGGTGTGTTCGATAGCTGACTGCTGCACCCGCCCCTACATTGGGCGTCTTATTCGAGATCGAAATTGGGTGAAATTGGGTGAAAATGCGATCGCACTACAAAAAACCGGCGGCGGGAATGCGATCGCACCACCTCACCAAAACCGGCGGCGGGAATGCGATCGCACCACCAAAAACCGCTGACTAACGGCTAATATTCCCCGGTCTTGAATTTAAACGCCACCAGGTGAAACTCCCCAAAATTAACCCAATTAGACAACTCGCAACCAACTTATAGCTTTGTAATTTGCCTCGCGCCCTTTGCTTTTTGGGCGGGACTGGAAACCCGGCGGGCATAGGGGATAATTCCCCGTTGTGTTCCCTGGTATCATCTTCCTGGGCTTGACGGGATCTCATATCGTTTTTGCGCTGTTGCATAATAGAAAATGATATTCTCAAATAAATCAAGATGGATTGTCCTTATTGCCAAAGCCATAAAGTAGTCAAAAATGGTCATCGTCAGGGAAAACAGAGTTACCTGTGCCGTGAATGTGGTCGCCAATTTCGAGAAAATCCCTGTCCTGGAGGTTACAGTTCTGATGTCAAAGAGCTTTGTGTGAAAATGTCCCTCAATGGCATGGGATTTCG
>NZ_PKGG01000320.1:0-4352 GCF_046480465.1 Arthrospira sp. PCC 8006 | reverse complement strand
GCGAAACCCAACTTCACCATCCGTGAGTGAAGCGCAGCGAAACCCAACTTCCCAGTGTAGGTTTGTGTGAAGCGCAGCGAAACCCAACTTCCCAGTGTAGGTTGGTGTGAAGCGCAGCGAAACCCAACTTCCCAGTGTAGGTTGGTATGAAGCGCATCGAAACCCAACKTCCCATTGTAGGTTGGTGTGAAGCGCAGGRRKGTGGGTGAAGYTCWGMRAAACCCMACTTCCCCAGTGTACCATTGTAGGTTGTGTKAAGCGCAGCGAAACCCAACTTTCCCATTGTAGGTTGTGTGAAGCGCAGCGAAACCCAACTTCCCCAGTGTACCATTGTAGGTTGTGTGAAGCGCAGCGAAACCCAACTTCCCATTGTAGGTTGGTGTGAAGCGCAGGTATGTAGGTTGGTGTGAAGCGCAGCGAAACCCAACTTTCCAGTGTAGGTTGGTGTGAAGCGCAGCGAAACCCAGCTTCCCCCGGCGAAACCGGGTTTCTGTGAAAAAGCCGGTTAATTTTCGGCATTTATGGTAATGTAAAATCAGATATCAATAACCATCCTGATTATGAGCCAGTGTCTGAACCCAGACTGCCTCCACAGCAACCCCGAAGGTTGTCAGTTCTGCCAAAAATGTGGTAGTAAACTCCGACTGGTTGAACGCTACTATGCTAAAAGCATCCTCGGACAAAGAGGGTTCGGACGCACATTTCTGGCTGTCGATGACTTCAAACCTTCTAAACCTCCCTGTGTGATTAAGCAATTCCTTCCCCAGGCGCAAGGAACCGCTACCCTCCAAAAAGCCGCCCAATTATTCGACCAAGAAGCCCAACGTTTAGAACTCCTCGGCAAACATTCCCAAATCCCCGAACTTTTGGCTTATTTTACCGCTGATAACCGTCAATATTTAGTTCAGGAATTTATCGAAGGGGAAACCCTACAACAGGAGCTAGATAATCAAGGCGCTTTTACGGAAAATCAAATCATTGCCCTGCTCAAGGATTTATTGCCAGTTTTGGATTTCGTTCACCAAAATAAAGTAATTCACCGGGATATTAAACCGGAAAATATCATTAGACGCGCCAGTGATAAAAAGTTAGTCCTCGTGGATTTTGGGGCGGCTAAACAGGTGCAGCGCACATCTCTGAGCGTCACCGGAACGGTTATCGGTTCGGCGGAATATTGCGCCCCGGAACAGGCGATGGGAAAACCTCAATATGGGAGTGATTTATATAGTTTAGGGGTGACTTGTTTATATCTGCTAACCCAAGCGAGTCCGTCTGATTTATATGACCCATTAGAAGCACAATGGGTGTGGCGTGAGCATTTAAATGGGAATCAGGTGAGTGATAAATTAGGCAAAATCTTAGACCGTTTGGCTGAGACAGTCTTTAAAAAACGCTATCAATCTGTAGCCGAAGTGTGGGCAGATTTACAGGGATATTCTGGTCGTAAAAAGACTCCCCTTATAACTCCAAAAACTCCCACCCAGAAGTTTGAATTTGATATCGTTACGGTCAATTCAAAGGGACAACAAATTAACTGCCGTCGCGGTCAGGCTGAATGTATTATCGAAGACCTGGGAAACGGTGTAACCCTGGAGATGGTAATGATTCCGGGGGGAACCTTTATTATGGGTGCGCCGAGTGGTGAAGTACAAAGTTCTGATGATGAAAGACCCCAACACCGAGTCACCATTAAACCCTTCCTGATGGGGAAATATCCGGTTACCCAAGCACAATGGCGACAAGTGGTTAGTTTCCCCAAACTCCAACGGGACCTGAGCCCAGACCCCTCAAGATTTAAAGGATTAAATCTTCCCGTTGAAAAAGTTTCATGGTATGATGTAGTTGAGTGGTGTGCCCGCCTCTCGAAAAGAATCGGCAAACCCTACCGATTACCCAGTGAAGCGGAGTGGGAATATGCAGCCCGCGCCGGAACTACTAGCCCCTTTCACGTCGGTGATACCCTGACCACCGACCTCGCCAACTATAATGGCGACTACACCTATGGCTCAGGACCCAAGGGAGCCTACCGCCAAAAAACTACCCCCGTCGGTCAGTTTCAACAAGCCAACGCCTTTGGCTTGTATGATATCCACGGGAATGTTTGGGAGTGGTGCGCTGACCCCTGGCACGACAGCTACAAGGGTGCGCCTTCTGATTCTGATGGTGGTGTGTGGGATGCTGGTAACGATAATCGTTATCAAAACTATATTGAATATTTAGTCAACTTTTTGAGCAACACAAACAGGAGGGTGCTGCGCGGCGGTTCGTGGTACTACGCTCCTGGGTACTGCCGTTGTGCCTTCCGCTTCAGGCACGGCCCGGACTACCTCAACAACTTCAACGGTTTTCGGGTAGCCTGTGCCCCCCCGACTCTTAGCCCTTAGCCCTTAGCCCTCTTGCCCTTTTGCCCTTTACCCTGTTAGCCATTTGCCCTTTTGAGCGAGCGCAGCGAGCTTTTTTTATATTTCCTAAATTTTACACCATCATATCTGGATTTGTGTGTAAAGAAATGTTAAATTTAAATTGCCCTTGTGTAAACAACAACGATGTCCGGCCCCGAATTACCGATTATTCAGAAAACAAATGATCTGATCAAATGGTATGTTCCGATTTTGAACCGTCTTCCCAAGGATCACAAATTTATTTTGGGAACTCGCATCATCAACAGCCTTTATGATATCCTGGAGGGACTCATTCGCGCCAGGTATGCCAAAGAAAAACTCTCTTACCTGGAGGCGATGAACACCGAGCTGGATATTTTGCGCTATCAAACCCGATTACTTCTGGATTTTGAGTTAATTTCTCTCAAGCGCTACGAATACATCGGGAAACAGGTCAACGAAATCGGTATCGAACTCGGCGGTTGGATTAAACAACAGCGAAACCGTAAATAAATACCCACCCATGAAACGATATAGCAATCTATGGCCCGATGTCATCGACTTTGAGAACCTTTTTAAAGCGTCTCGCCAAGCCCAACGGGGGAAAAGATACCGCCAAAACGTTCTCGAGTTCAATGATAACCTAGAATCGGAATTAATACAACTCCAGCAAGAATTATCCGCACAAACCTACCAGCCCGGAGAGTATCGAACCTTCGAGATATTTGAACCCAAAAGACGGGTCATTTCCGCCGCTCCCTACCGCGATCGAGTCGTCCACCACGCCCTTTGCCACGTCATCGCCCCCATTTTTGAGCGCACGTTTATTGCCGACTCTTATGCTAACCGCGTCGGTTTCGGAACCCACCGCGCCCTCAAAACATTTACCACCTTTGCGCGATCGAGTCCCTACGTCCTCCAGTGCGACATCAAGAAATATTTTCCTAGTATCGATCGCGAAATTCTCAAAACCCTGCTGTGGCGCAAAATCAAATGTAAAAACACCCTCTGGCTAATCGATTTAATCATCGACAACAGCAACGAACAATTGCCCGTCCTCGACTACTTCCCCGGCGATGACCTCCWCACCCCCATCGGGCGGCAACGGGGACTTCCCATCGGCAATTTAACCAGCCAATTTTTCGCCAACGTCTACCTAAACGGCTTGGACCATTTCATCAAAGAACAACTGAAAGTCAAGAAATATGTCCGCTACGTCGATGACTTCGCCCTGTTTGCAGATTCCCACTCATTCCTTGCTGATGCCCGCACCGAAATCGAAACCTATTTAACCCAACTGCGGCTCAAAATTCATCCCATCAAAAGCCAACTGTTTGAAGCCAAACACGGTGCCAATTTCCTCGGCTTTCGCATTTTCCCAGATTATATTCGCGTCCGCAGCGACAACTTGAAGCGGGGCCGAAAACGGCTGCGAAAGTTGCAAAAAAACTATGTTTGTGGTAAGATTAGCAAGTCAGAAGTCGAACAATCTTTGCAGAGTTGGTTCGCCCACCTCAACCACGGTGACACCTGGCGACTGCAACAACAGCTATTCGCTTCTCTCGCCTGGGTGAGGGAGTGAAGAGGGGTTCAGGCTACCCCGAGTGCTGCGCGGCGGTTCGTGGAACAACAATCCTGAAAACTGCCGTTGTGCCAACCGCAACAGGAACGACCCGGACAACCTCAACAACAACAACGGTTTTCGGGTAGCCTGTGCCCCCCCAAGACTCTTCCGTGCCAGAGCCGATGGATGGGAATTTGTCGGGTGTGCCGTAGAAGAGTCTAGCCTGATTCCCGAGATGTCGGCGACGGCATCCGAAAATCAAACCGAGTCAGGTAGCTTGGTAGGGTAACCGAACAGTTGCTTGACTCAGCTATCTGCCAGTGAGCAATCGGGTTTCGCCAATGCCGAACCCGGGACTTGAAGCCAAATTACAACCTATAACCCCTATTCTACCCTCACACTGATGC
>NZ_PKGG01000234.1:0-7733 GCF_046480465.1 Arthrospira sp. PCC 8006 | reverse complement strand
ATTGATGGCTGACGCACCCTACAGGTGAATGTATGCACATAATGGCGTTTTTGTCAAGAGGTACAAAAAAAGCGATCGCTTATTACTCGAAAACTCGTGCATCGTGAATTTAATATTTTGCTGAGAGAATAATTTATCTGGCGATATAATCGTGGTTGTAGCCTTTATTTTTGCATAATGACAGAGTAAGCCCTTGGTATCTATTTCTGATATGATACCATAACCCCTATAATCTCGTCAACTTTTTGCGAGGGATTTTCAATAAAAATGTATTAATTCTTAACGTTATTTGGAAATTCCAATCGATGGGGCTGTATAAATTAGTAAAGTTTATGTGATGGTGGGTTTTGGGGGGATGGATTGTTGATGAAAAAAAAGGCTATCCTGAAAGTGGATAGCCTGTGAATTATGAAGGAAAAATGGGGTTAAAAATGAGGCTTAGGCGATCGCAGCCATTTTGACATCGCTAGAAGCTAATAACTCCTGCAACTCCTCAGAATCAACGGTTTCTTTCTCGATGAGCATTTCTGCCAAACTATCGAGAACAGGGCGATTTTCTTCGAGGACTTGACGAGCGCGTTTATAAGCCTCATCAACCAAAGCGCGGACTTCTTCATCAATAGCGGATGCGGTTTCCTCAGAGAAATCACGCTCCGACATAATATCGCGACCGAGGAAAACATTACCCTGCTGACGACCGAGAGCCACCGGACCAAGGCGATCGCTCATACCAAAGCGGGTAATCATTTGACGGGCTACCCGTGTGACCTGCTGGAGGTCATTAGAAGCACCTGTAGTCACTTCTTCCTCACCAAAGACAATCTCTTCGGCTAAACGACCACCGAGGGCGACAGCCATTTGATTTTGCAGGTAAGAACGACTATATAAACCCGAGTCCATGCGATCTTCACTAGGCATAAACCAGGTTAATCCACCAGCGCGACCACGAGGAATAATACTGATTTTCTGAACTGGGTCATAGTCAGGCATCAACGCCCCAACTAAGGCGTGACCAGCTTCGTGGTAAGCCACTAGGGTTTTGCGTTTTTCGCTCATCACCCGATCTTTCTTCTCAGGACCTGCTAAGACGCGATCAATGGCATCATTAACCTCATCCATAGAGATTTCCGTGAGGTTGCGCCGGGCGGCTAAAATGGCTGCCTCGTTTAACAGGTTAGATAAATCAGCCCCAGTAAAACCAGGAGTCCGACGGGCGATTTTATCGAGATCTACATCCTTACCAAGGGTTTTACCTCTGGCGTGGACTTGCAGAATTTCCGAACGACCAGAATAGTCGGGGCGATCGACTACTACTTGGCGATCGAACCTTCCCGGACGCATTAGGGCTGCGTCTAGTACATCAGGACGGTTAGTAGCAGCAATAATAATAATGCCTGTATTCCCTTCAAAACCATCCATTTCGGTCAGTAACTGGTTAAGGGTTTGTTCCCGTTCATCGTTACCACCGCCAAGACCTGCACCCCGTTGGCGACCAACTGCATCAATTTCATCAATGAATACGATACAGGGAGCGTTGGCTTTGGCTTGCTCGAATAAGTCCCGGACGCGGGAAGCACCCACACCGACAAACATCTCCACGAATTCTGAACCGGAAATGCTGAAAAAGGGAACTCCGGCTTCCCCGGCTACGGCTTTGGCGAGGAGGGTTTTTCCGGTTCCCGGAGGTCCTACCAATAGCACGCCTTTGGGAATTTTCGCACCAATGGCGGTGAAGCGATCGGCGTTTTTGAGGAAGTCTACTACTTCGCTCAATTCCAGTTTGGCTTGCTCAATACCCGCTACATCTCCAAAGGTAACTTGGGTTTGGGGTTCCATTTGGACTCTGGCTTTGGATTTACCAAAGTTCATGGCTTGGCTACCTGGTCCGTTTTGAGCGCGACGCAATAGGAAGAACAAGCCCACTAGGAGCAAAATCGGGAAGAACAGGCTACTTAATGCTCTGAACCAAAGTCCTTCCTCCGTTTGGGGTTGTACCGCAATGTCAACATTGTTTTCACTCAGAATGTTGATCAGGTCTGGATCATTGGGTAGATTTACTAGGATTTTCGAGCCATCCTGGGCTGTAATTAGGGCTTTAGTGCGATCGGCACTAATACTGACTCGTTCAACCCGGTTCTGTTGGACTTCCTGGACAAAGGTGCTATATTTCCAGGTTTCCCGGCTTTGGGGTTGTTTGTCAAACAATGTCGTTGCTAAGGCGATGACGACAATAGCCAGCATTGCATATAAGACCGCGTTTCTCCACCGTTTATTCACGGGGGTCTATCCTCCTACTGATTTTTTTTCGATCCCAGATTCTCTGGTATCTTTGATATTATGTTTACCAATCTTAACGTATTTTTCAGAAATACGGGGTCTGGGAACAGATTAACTCTATTGGACTCTTATTGAACTGTATAGTTGGACTCGCATTGCTGAACTCATGGGGAATTTTGCCAATCTAACAGCTAGTTCTGAGGTTTTGCGACTCAATGACCAGGCAGGAGATTGTCTGGCTCGCGGGCGTTTCTCTGAGGCGATCGCAGCTTGTCATCAGGCTATCAAAACCCAGCCCCACCATTTTGGAGCTTATCATATCCTTGGTCAAGTCTTGCAGGCACAGCATAAAGCCTCAGCCGCCACTAGGGCTTATCGCATCGCCCTAGAACTTAATCCTGATTGTACTACTGCTCAACAGGGTTTATCCCAAATTATGGCTGCATCTGAGGAGGATTTGTCGTTTCCCCCTGGGGATTATGTCTCCTCTGGGTTGAGGAAAATTAAATGCGATCGCTATTTCCCCAATTTAGTTGTTGATAACATTAGTTCTAAGTGGCAATATAACCGCCGAGAAATTCCCCATAATCGCTACGTTGATCAACAATTCCCTACGGTGGGATTTATTACCAGAGATGAAGCCCATATTCTATATAATACCGCCTTGCAATTCGCTGGTAAACCGGCTTTAGAAATTGGTTGTTGGTTGGGTTGGTCAACCTGTCATCTCGCTTTAGGTGGGGTGATTCTCGATGTCATTGACCCCGGTCTGGCTAATCCGGTTTTTTCCAGTCGCGTGCGCTCTTCTTTACAAAAGGCTGGCGTGATAGAAAGGGTTGAGTTAATTGCGGGTTATAGTCCGGCTAAGGTTGCCGAAATTGCTCGGAGTTGTCATCGTCGCTGGTCTCTCATTTTTATTGATGGCAACCATGAAGCACCAGGACCGTTTTTAGATGCTCAAATTTGTGAACAGGTAGCGGCGGATGATGCTTTGATTTTGTTTCATGATTTGGTGTCTCCTGATGTGTTTGCTGGGTGGAATTATTTTCGCGATCGCCGTTGGAATGTCGCCATTTATCAAACTAAACAAATCATGGGGGTGGCTTGGCGTGGAGACGTTCAACCTATTGCTCATCAGCCAGACCCATCTGTTAATTGGACTCTTCCCAGTCATTTACAATGGGAATGGATTTTTAATAATCATTTTCGGCAGTTTTACTATCCAATTATTGATGAGTTGGTCGCCGCCAATCCTGGACAAATGACCGGAGAAGAATATCGCTATATTGCTGATATTATTCATCCTCAGACTCCCGGAAATTTGCTAGTTTTTGGCGTGGGTAAAGATAGCGGTTTATGGATGGATATTAACCCCCACGGTAAAACGGTATTTTTGGAAGATAACCCCCAGTGGTTAACTCAGGTGAAAAAGAGCTATCCCCATTTAGAAGCCTATCATGTGGATTACCAAACTCGGCGACAAAATTGGGCAGAATTGTTGATGAAATTTGAACAGGGGGAGAATTGTTTATCCTTGGATTTACCTCATTGGATTTATGATATATCCTGGGATTGGATTTTAGTTGATGGTCCGGCGGGATATACACCCGAAACACCAGGGAGAATGAAAAGTATATATTTGGCTTCCCAATTGGCTATCAAATCTGGTGATACTGATGTGTTTGTTCATGATTGCGATCGCACCGTTGAAATAGCCTATACTAGCTATTTCTTTAAGCCCAATCATTTGGTTAAGCAAATTAGCAGATTAAATCATTATCGGGTTTCTCCCGGTCATTAATTAAAAGTGATTTGGGCGGTTATCTGGTCTTTAGAAATTACGGATTTATGAAAATTTTACACATTTTACAAGGATTTTCTCTAGGAGGTGCATCACGGTCTGTAGTAGCGATCGCTAAAGATGCTACCCTCAAACAATTGGATCAGGTTCATTGTGCTATTTCTTTGACTCCCGCGCATCCCCAAGCAGTCAAATTAGCCGAAATGGCTGGTTTACAGGTAATTCAACAACCGAATTTACAGGCAATTTATAGGGAGATTACACGGGCGGATATTGTTCATATTCACTTCTGGAATACTCCCGAACTTTATGAGTTATTACAGTTAAATTTGCCTCCTATGCGGTTGCTAGTGTGGCTGAAAGTAGTAGGCGATCGCTCTCCCCATATTGTCACATCGGAATTAGTTGATTATGCAGATATTTTGTTAGCCACAACTCCCTATAGTTTAGAGATACCCGCCATTAAATCCCGTAGTGATTTATTCACCAATAATCAAATTGGAGTAGTGCCAGGAATTGCTGATTTTAGCCGTTTAGAATCTTTAAATAATCGCCCTCACCCAGGTTTTAATGTCGGTTATATTGGCACAGTTGATTTCTCCAAACTCTATCAAAATTATATCCCCATGAGTGCCGGGGTGCAAGTTCCTGATATTCGTTTTATTGTCTGTGGGGGAGGAATTGAAAATAGCCTTAAACAACAGGCGGAAAGTTTAGGAGTTGCCGAAAACTTTGAGTTTCGAGGCTATGTTGAAGATATTAAATCCGTCTTAGAAATCCTCGATGTGTTTGGCTATCCTTTAGTTGAGGATACCTATGCAACTAGCGAAAAAAGTCTACAGGAAGCTATGTATGCAGGGATAACTCCGGTAGTTTTTCCCCATGGAGGAATTAAGGGGTTAGTTATTAATAATCAAACCGGATTAGTCGTTAACAGTGAGAGGGAATATCAGCAGGCGATCGCATATTTATATCATCATCCCCAGGAGAGATTGAGATTAGGAAATAATGCCCGAAATTATGCCCAACAATATTTTAATCCCCAGGTTTCTATTGATAAAATTCATCAAACTTATCATCAGTTAATGAAGTTTCCTAAACGGGAACGCCGTTTAACTACCGGAAACCCCCAAACAGGTGCAGCATTATTGGTGCAGAGTTTAGGAGATATTGACCCTCAATTTAAAGTTAGTTTAACATCTAATCATCTCTCCGAACAGTTAGAAAGCGATCGCCAAATTTCGACAGCTTCTCCCGGACTGTGTAACCCCGGTGGTGGTGGTTTATTTCACTACCGCAATTGTTATCCTCAAGATGGATATTTGCGCTTCTGGTCAGCATTAGTTTTGCAAAAACAGGGACGACATCAGGAAGCAGTTAACGAGTTTTACCAAGCATGGCAAAATGGTTGTAATATTGGGCGAGTCCTGTGGTATTTAGCCAATTCTGCCGAACAAATCGGTAATCATAATTTAGCGCAACAAGCCATTAACCGAGTCCTAGAGTTAATCCCTAATTTTACCCCCGCCGCAGACATGAAAAAGCGGATTAACTCATTATCAACACCAGCTACAAAATCTTCAGTTAATCACGCGCAACTAAATTTACAGCGTCAGTTTTGGAATGTTGATTCTATCCAAGATGCCATGTTTGCGCGAGTGTTGACATATCCAGGAATTGAGAAATTATCACCAGCCGAAAGACAGCAAGTTTGGGAACAGTCAATTTATCGAACTACTCAACAAATTCTTCAAGGTCTCCCTAGTCAACCCCATTGGAAAGTCTTAGAAATTGGTTGTGGTGTCGGTCGTTTAATTAAGCCTTTACGGGAAAGATTTAACCGAGTCGATGGGGTGGATATTTCGGAAAATATGATTGAGTTTGCTAAACAATACTTAGCTGATGGTCAATCTAATGGTGAATTATATGTCAATAATGGATCTGATTTACAAGATTTACCAGGTGAATTTTACGACTTAGTTTATTCTACCATTGTTTTTCAACATATCCGATCGCTATCTGTGGTTAAAAGCTATTTTAGCGAAATCTTTAGGGTATTAAAGCCAGGGGGATACTTCCGCATTCAAGTTCACGATCGCAGTGCGGAAAATTTAGGTGATTTTGATGAAGAAGGCGCAGAAAATCAGCAATATTATTTATACGGAAACGCCTACACTGATACACAACTCAGGGATTTATTAATCGCCGCCGGCTTTAATTTAGTTTCCCTTGAATGCGCTAAACCTTGGATTTGGTCAACGGTTCAGCGACCAGAAACGAGGTTAACATCACTCAAAGTTTCCGCCATTATTTCCACCTATAACTCCGCCAAATTTATAGAGGGATGTTTGCAGGATTTGGTCAATCAAACATTATACCATAAACAGCAGCTAGAAATTATTGTTATTGATAGCAACTCCCAGGAAAACGAAGCAGAAATAGTAGCCAATTTTCAAGCTAAATATCCCCAAATTATCTACCATCGCACCGAACACCGAGAAACCCTTTATGCCGCCTGGAATCGAGCCATAGAACTCGCCAAAGGGGAATATATAACTAATGCTAACACTGATGATAGACACCGTTTCGATGCTTTAGAATTAATGGCTAATTATTTAGACCAGCATTCAGATATTGCCGTTGTTTATGGCGATCAACTTATCACCCACAACCCCAACGAAACCTTTGCTAATACCCAAGCTAACCAACGCTGGAACTGGCCAGATTTTAGTTATCAAGAATTAGAGCGCCGCTGCTGTCTCGGTTCTCAACCTATGTGGCGCAAATCTATCCATCAAAAATATGGCGATTTTAACCCGGAATTTACAGTAGCGGGAGATTATGAGTTTTGGCTGAGAATTGGCAAAACTGAAAAGATAGCTAAAATACCCGAAATTTTGGGGTTATATTTTCAGAACGATCGCGGTTTAGAAAATGCCGATCGCACGGCGGAATTGGAACTCAATAAAATTTTAAATCAATATGGTATTATTCAGCGAGTTATCCAGCGGAAAACTTCTATACCAGTGTCTTACAGTCAAAGTTTTAACCCAGACCAACCCCTGGTTTCTGTAATCATCCCTTGCTATAACCAGGGTCAATATTTGGATGAAGCGATCGCCAGTGKTGTGGCTCAAACTTATTCTAATTGGGAATGTTGGATCATCAATGATGGTAGTCAAGATCAGACAAATGCGGTAGTTAAACGGTGGCTGGAAAAATATGGCGATCGCCAATTTAACTTAATAGAAACCCCAAATCGAGGAGTTGTCAGCGCCAGAAATCTGGGATTGTCAAAAAGTCGGGGAGAATTGATTTTATGTGTAGACGCAGATGATAAAATTCATCCCGAATTTATCGCAGAAGCCTGTCAAATCTTGTCTAAATATCCTCAAGTTGGCTTTGTCTATAGCGACATTCAACACTTTGGGGAAAATCACGAAACCGTCAGCCATGGAGATTTTGACCTGCGCTCATTCTTGCAGCAAAATCAAGCACCAGTAACCTCTTTATTTAGATCCGAAATTTATCGGCAAATTGGAGGGTTTAAAACTCTCATGGAGGCGGGATGGGAAGATTGGGAATGTTGGATTTCGGCTTGTGAAAGTGGATGGTTGGGATACCGTTTACCAAAACCCTATCTTTTCTACCGTCA
>NZ_PKGG01000379.1:0-2869 GCF_046480465.1 Arthrospira sp. PCC 8006 | reverse complement strand
TGCTACAATAGGGTGCGGTTCCACATAGACTGTCGCCCCCGTAGTCGAAGCATCATGGACGATACCCGGAATGGCATCTTTTTGGGGAGCTTTCACCGGAATCACAAACCTACCCTCTCGCTGGGTGACGATTTGTTGTTGAACCGCTTGCGCTTTCCGTTGCAGGATGCCTTGTAGAATTTGATAAATGCGATCGCGGGTTGATTGCAGCCGGGCGCGAATTTCCCCCATTTTCACACTGGCGCGATCGGTTACCTCTCCCCGTTCATCAATACACCGATGAATTTCCTGCTCTAATTCCGGATAGGTGCGTAGTTCTTCCACTAAGCTAGTTAATACCGGTACATCTTCCTGGTCATCAATTACCCGGCGCAGTTGTCTAGCCCCCGCTAAGGTAGTGGCGATCGCTAATAACTCCTCACCAAATAAAATACCTTGGCGATCGGCCCTTTCCAGAGAAGCCCCAATATCCTGAATACCATCAAGAGACAAACCCTGAACCAGCTTGAGTTGCAGTTGATAAGCCTCTTTAGTTTGTGCTAAAAGGCGATCGGTTTCTTCTTTCGTCTCTGGAATAGCCAACTGACGGGCTGCGAAAGCACCCAATTTAGTTGCCGTAAAGGTTGCCAGATGTTTACACAGCCGATGCCATTCCAGTAATTCTAGGGTTTCTGCTTGAATCAAAGCCTAAAGTTTTGATAATACAAATGTTTATCCTCCATGGTATCATATTTTTTGATTTTTACCAGCGATCGCCTTGAACTTGGGAAATTTTGGTAAGTCAAATGTTTTCAACTTATCGCTTTAGGCTGGGGAGTTGTCAAAGGTTTGACTTATGCCGATATCTTCCCTGGTATTGGAGGATTTATAATCGGGCTATAACCAACTGGATTAAAATGTATTTATGCGTTCTAAATTAATCAGTATTGTCGCCAAGCATACTTTCAGAATTTTGGGGACTACCCAGAAGCAGATATCCCTCAAGTTTATTTCACTAGCCTTCCCAAAGTTAATCTAATCACCCCTGGTTTTCCCTGTCAGCCTTTTAGTATTTGAGAATCCCTCTTGGCAATATTTTGACTTTCATTATCCATTGTCCACAGATCGCCCCAATTTTGTCCCTTCAACATTCTTATCTTTTCACCAAATTTTCCCCAGAGATTCCACAAACTTTCCACAGGGTAAGCCGAGTTTTTCCACAGATTTATCAGATTTTTCCACAGCCAACCACTCCTATAATGATAGTCTGCCGTTTAATTGGGGATTTTGGCAAGCCTAGTATCGACAGCCTTAACTACCCAGATTATTGTAAAGTTATGTAAAAAAAAATGGCTGCAAACCCTCATTCTGTCGTCAAGTCCCCATCACCCAGACCGAGGTTGTAACATTTAGCAACATTGACAACCCTCCCCCCCCATAGCACACAATAAATAAGATACTATTTTCCCTTCAAGCATCAAATTGCTCAGTCCCTTAGCCTAGCCACATAAAAAATGGCTCCATCCCAACTTCTGTGAGGTTTATATGAACACAAGTGTTAGTATTCTGACCGAAATTCCCGAAACACTCCACGAGTCCCTTCAGGGCTACCTGGACACTCACCCCGACTGGGACCACGATCGCGTGTTTTCCGCCGCCCTGTCCCTGTTTTTGTTACAAAATGGCAACAACACACCAGAAGCCCTCGATAGCTGTAGAGTAGCCGCCAGAGTGTACCTAGAAACTCTGTTTCAGTCCAATACATAAGCCAGCCCTGAGAATAGCCCCAGTAGGGTGCGTCACATCCTCCTAATTTCCATAGCCACGATAACTGTTCTGATGTGACGCACCTTCCCAACTCTTTTCAAAGCAGAAGAAAGATAATAACCCCCTAATTATTGAAATTCTTTAACAATTAGTTTTTCCCCAACTACCGTCACAATTCTTCGTCATGCCATACTATGATCACAGATGTTAAGTTATCAACAGGTTTAATAACGTTAAATCTTGCACTAGAGGGCAATCAACAGTACAATCACCACTATCTGCTTTGTAATTTCCACAATGACAAACCTAGTTGATAGCCTTATAGTTGGTGCTGGTATTAGCGGGCTAAGTTTAGCCCATAGCCTGAACCGTGAAAAAAACCCCCGCTCACCCCTAAAAGTTTTGGTCACAGAAAGCCAGAACCGAGTCGGGGGAAATATTACGACCGGACGCGCATCTGATTTTTTATGGGAAGAAGGCCCTAACAGTTTTGCCCCCACCCCTGAATTACTCGGACTAGCCGTAGATTTGGGGCTTAAACAAGAATTGATTTTTGCCGATCGCAAACTACCCCGTTATGTCTACTGGAACCATAAGTTACATCCAGTACCCATGACCCCCCCCGCCCTACTCTCCTCCCAACTAATCAGCCCCAGAGGTAAACTCCGCGCCGCCTTGGGAGCCATAGGATTTGTGCCACCCCCAGTAGGCGCTCACCTCTCTCAACAGCGAGGAGAAGAAACTATTACCCAGTTTTTCCATCGCCATTTAGGTTCAGAAGTCCTAGAACGTCTCGTCCAGCCCTTCGTTTCTGGGGTTTATGCTGGCGACCCTCAACAGTTAGCAGTGCGTTCCGCCTTTAGTCGATTAGTAGCCGCCGAAGACGCAGGGGGTGCGCTACTACCTGGATTTGTGCGATCGCGCCTTAATAAAAAAGCCACCAAAGACACCACCGCCGACCCCAATATTCCCAAAACTCGCCCCGGTGAATTAGGGTCCTTCCGTTATGGCCTGGAAACTCTGCCCGAAACCTTGGCCAGTAAATTAGGCGATCGAGTTAAGTTAAATTGGACCCTCGACCGTTTTTATCCCACCGATCATCAAACCTATATTGCTGAATTTT
>NZ_PKGG01000403.1:0-2184 GCF_046480465.1 Arthrospira sp. PCC 8006 | reverse complement strand
ACCCGCCCTCTCCTCCGGGTTGTGCGCCTCCCCAGGAGGGGCTAGGATAATTAATTGCGTGGGGGCGTTTAGTAATTGTCGGTTAAGGAAAATAAGCGATCGCCTGTGCGTTGATTTTCGGCTGGGGTTCCTATGGTAATTCTCAGACCACCCCCTGTATGGCGAATTAAAGAACCCTGAGATTTGAGATCCTGTACTATTTGATTTAATCGCTGATCAGAATTATTAGACTTGAGACGACCATAGATAAAATTACCATGACTCGGCCAAACTTTTAACAGAGGATGATTAGCCAACCGCGCCAAGAGGCGATCGCGTTCCCTAATAATTTCCGGGATGACCTGTTGTAATTCTTCCCGGTGAGTTAAGGCTAACAAAGCAGCTTCTTGGGAGAAACTAGGGAGGTTGTAGGGAAGGCGCACCTTTTCTAAGATAGTAGTCAATTCCGGGGAAGTTATAGCATAGCCAACCCGCAAAGAAGCCAAACGAAAAGCCTTAGAAAAAGTCCGTAAAATCACCCAATTAGGATGTTGGGTAATTTCTCCGGCTACTGTGGTTTGGCTAAATTCAAAATAAGCCTCATCAATGACTACTAAAATATGTTCGGGAAGACTCCGCAACCAGTCTAATTCTGCCTCGGTTAAAGCATTAGCTGTGGGGGAGTTGGGATGCACCACAAACACCACTTTAATGGGGGGGGTTTGCGGGTCGGTAATAGCCTGTTTGGCGGCGATTAAATCCATTTCAAAATTCGCCTCGGATCGATTAACTGTGACTACCCGAACCCCTAAAGTTTGGGCGAGAATAGCATACATGGAAAATGTAGGGTTGGCTACTAAAATCGACCCGGAACCATTTAAGCAGGTGGCAATTAACAGAGAACGGAGCAACTCATCAGAACCGTTCCCTACAGACACATAATCAGCCGTTATCGGGGTGGAAACCTCAGAAATGGCAGAATTAACATAATTAGCGATCGCCTTTTTAACGGGCTCGTGGCTGCCGTCTGGATAACGATTGGTTTCAATATCCCGTTGATAGATACTCGCCAATTTCTGTTTCAACTCCCCTGGTAGGTCATAGGGGGACTCGTTAGTATCGAGGCGATCTAAAATTAGATCAGACTTAACCGCACTACCAGAGTCTCCCCCTGGGTGGGGGGTGTAGGCTTGAAATTGATTCAGATCTTCGCGAATAAATGGCAACATATATATAGAGTGATTTGAGAAACTATTACTCAACCCAAGCAACTAGAGGTTTAATCAATGGTTGAAAAACAGATTTTGATGCTGGTGGGTGACTTTGTAGAGGACTGAGTTTGTGAAACTATTGGGAAGGCAAATTATCCATTCCTAGATATCTTTCCCCCTAGCAATAGGCATCCGCCAACCTGTGCCAAAGGCGCGATCGCTAATTTTCAACCCAGGGGGTGCTTGGCGGCGTTTAAATTCCGCGCCCATGACTAATTTTACTATACGTTCGACAGTTTGGCAATCATGTCCGGCTTCAATAATTGTGGGGACAGATTCGTGTCTTTCGATAAGTCGATAAAGAATATCATCTAAGATATGATAGGGTGGCAGAGAATCACTATCAAATTGACCGGGTTTTAATTCGGCGCTGGCGGGTTTAATCAGGACATTATTAGGGATAATTTCTCGACCTCGGTTTTCATTTAACCATTTACAAATTGAGTAAACACGGGTTTTCGGCACATCTGCAATGACCGCTAAACCACCATTCATGTCACCATAAAGGGTACAGTATCCGACGGCGATTTCTGACTTGTTACCTGTGGAGAGTAACAGATGACCGAATTTGTTGGAAATTGCCATTAATAAAGTGCCCCTAATTCGGGATTGCATATTTTCTTCAGCAATGCCAAATTGAGTTCCGGCGAACAAATTATATAGGGTGCTGTCGAAGGCATTCATAACGGACTCAATGGGGAGTGTTTGGGTAGAAATTCCCAGGTTGTTAGCTAAATCCAAAGCATCTTCAACGGAATGTTCGGAACTGTAGGGAGATGGCATCAAAACCCCCAAGACTTGCTGACTTCCTAGGGCTTCGGTAGCAATAGCTGCCACAAGGGAAGAATCAATCCCCCCACTCAACCCAATTACCACCTTAGAAAAACCACATTTTCGGGTGTAGTCTTTCACGCCCAAAACCAAAGCCTGCCAA
>NZ_PKGG01000396.1:0-2429 GCF_046480465.1 Arthrospira sp. PCC 8006 | reverse complement strand
CGCCATAAAGTATTCGGTTATCCGTACTTGACAAAATTCCTAGATTTATAACCAATAATTTCACCACCTTTCCACCACCTGGCAAATTTTTGATTAAGAAACCCGGTTTCTGGGACTTAAACAACAGCCACCAATGGCTAGGGCCTATCGTTCGCTAAAATGGGGATAATTGAGACACCTGAGAGGAACCCCCATGACCACCAGTGCTGATGATGTTTGGAGGCTGCTAGGAGAACTCATAGAAGCCCAAAAGGAAACTGAACGAGTCATCAAAGAACAGTCCCAAGAAACCGAACACCGCTTCCGGGAAACCGATCGCCGCTTCGAGGAAACCAAGCAACTCCTCCAGCGACAGTCCGAAGAAAGCGATCGCCGCTTCCGGGAAACCGAACGAATCATCAAACAACAGAATGAAAAACTCAACCAGGAATTAGGCAAATTGGGAAACCGCCTCGGAGAATTTGTCGAATGGCAGGTACGCCCCGCCGTCGTGCAACTGTTTCAAAAAAGGGGAATTGCTGTCAATGAATTTCACGGCGACCTCTCGGTTAAACGCTTTGGAGAAGCCCTAGAAATTGATTTGCTCGTCGTCAACAGCGACCAAGCCATATTAGTGGAAGTCAAAAGCAAACTCAGCCAAACCGACATCGACGAACACCTGGAAAGACTCGAAAAATTCAAGCGGTTAATGCCCCGTTATAGTGATGTCAAAGCCATGGGAGCCGTCGCCGGAATGGTGGTTCCCGAAGAAGTCGCCCGCTATGGCTACCGTCGCGGCTTATTTGTGTTGGCACAGTCAGGAGATAGCGTGGTGATTTTAAATGATGATAAATTCCGTCCCCGCCAATGGTAAATTACAGCCAGAGTTGGCGTTCGCGCAGCGTGCCCGCCAGAAGTATCGCGCAGCGTGCCCGCCAGAAGTATCGCCTACCCTCTCGGAAGCGCGTTCCCGTAGCCTCGGAGTGCGACGTATCGCCTACCCTCTCGGAAGTGCGACCTATCGCCTACCCTTTCAGAAATGCGATCGCGCTTCTGTGGGGACGGCTTCACCCGCTACATCACATCAAACACCTTCCGCGTCGTGTCCGGGTGCCGGAATGCGTTCGCGTAGCCTCGGAGTGCGACCTATCGCGCAGCCTCGGAGTGCGACCTATCGCGCGCAACGGGTGTCGTCAGCGATTCCGATGGGGGAATGAGAGCTGGGGGTTGAGAGGATGGGAGCCGATCAGAACGCGATCGTCCCACACTGTAACGATCGCCTTGTGGTATGATCGGAAACGAACAGGCTTCTTCTGGGTCAAAGTTTGAATAAAAATAGCGACCATTTTTTAGGATTGATGTCAACCATAAACGAGGAGGATAAAAATGAATCCAGTCATCATTTTTGAAGTGTATCAGGAAGAAGATGGCGGATTTGTAGCCGAATGTTTGACCGAGGATATCTTCACTCAGGGTGATGATTGGGAAGCGTTGCGAATCCATGTCAATGAAGCCGTCAAAGGCTATTATTTCGACCAACCTAGCTGTCCCAATGTCAAGCTACATCTAGTCAAAGAAGAAATCTTAGTCATCCAGTAGATCGATCCAAATTATCGATGAAAATCCCCAGAGATATTAAAGGGACTCATTTGGCAGACATTCTCTGTCGCCAATGGGATTATGAGGTTGTTCACCAACAGGGGAGCCACATTATTTTAGAAACAGAGTTGCCCCACCATCAAAGGATTAGCATTCCCAATCATAACCCTTTGCGACTGGGAACTCTCAATAGTATTTTACGATCAATTTCCCGACACAAAGGAGTCACTAAAACCGACATTATCAATACATTGTAAGTCACCCTCATTTGAGTTTAGATATCCCCACAACTCGGGCGATCGCTTAGAGTCTCAGAAGTGCGATCGCGCAGCCTCGGAGTGCGACGTATCGCATAGGGTCGGAGTGCGACCTATCGCCACCACCTCGACACCCCCCACTCAAACCGTCACTTATATCGGTTTCCCGCCATAAAGTATTCGGTTATTCGTACTTGACAAAATTCCTAGATTTATAACTAATCATTTCACCACCTTTCCACCACCTCGCAAATTTTTGATTAAGAAACCCCGTTTCTGGGACTTAAACAACAGCCACCAATGGCTAGGGCCTATCGTTCACTAAAATGGGGATAATTGAGACACCTGAGAGGAACCCCCTATGACCACCAGTGCTGACGATGTTTGGAGGCTGCTAGGAGAACTCATAGAAGCCCAAAAGGAAACTGAACGAGTCATCAAAGAAGAGTCCCAAGAAACCGAACGCCGCTTCCGGGAAACCGATCGCCGCTTCGAGGAAACCAAGCAACTCCTCCAGCGACAGTCCGAAGAGAGCGATCGCCGCTTCCGGGAACAATCCCAAGAAAGCGANTCTCGTTCCGAGACGCTNCGCGA
>NZ_PKGG01000010.1:0-58399 GCF_046480465.1 Arthrospira sp. PCC 8006 | reverse complement strand
TTGTAAGGAGATGTCCGCATGGTTGTCGTTGCCCACCCAGACCGATTGGCCAGATTTAGATGGGACTTGTTTCGATGTCTCTGTGAGCAAAACAGGTGCTCACTCATGGKKCTCAACGAGACAAGTCTCAGTCGAGAACCAGAAATGGTTGAGGACATCCTCGCCATCCTCCACTGCTTCAGTTCCCGATTATACGGACGGAGTCAATATA
The DNA here is from genome assembly GCF_046480465.1 of Arthrospira sp. PCC 8006. NCBI lineage: Bacteria > Bacillati > Cyanobacteriota > Cyanophyceae > Oscillatoriales > Microcoleaceae > Arthrospira > Arthrospira sp. PCC 8006. The sequence goes on along the minus strand of NZ_PKGG01000010.1, from coordinate 58,188 downwards.
AAACTCAGGTCAAAGAAGATCCGGATTTACCCCAGCCTAGAGCTAAATCAAGTCTGGCGTAAATGGCTGGCTGCTTGTCGGTATTGCTACAACCAAGCAATTGCATTATCCCGGAGTGGTAAACGACTAAGCAAGTTAAAGTTACGCTGCGGAAGTGATGCAGAGCGACTTGCCTGCATGGGTCAAAGAAACACCCGGCCATATTCGGCAGAATGCTATCTTTGATGCCTATCTCGCCTTTTCAGTCAGTCCTGGCGCAAGGTTTAGGAGCTGTCGGGATAGTTCTCAAGCCATCAAGTTTAACGATGCTAATTTCTCTTCAGGGAGTTGGTATCCAAGACTCACGAAAGGATTAACTTTCATGGTTTCCGAAGCTATCCCTAAAACTTGCGGGCAAGGGACTCAGTTGGTGTTTACCAAAGGTCGATGGTTGGCGATTTTCCCTGAACCAGTTGCCGTTACCCGAACTGAAGCGAATGGCGTAATTGCATTAGACCGGGGTGTCCGAACTTTCATAACTGGGTTTGATGGCTCTCGGTTTCTGGAATTGGGCTCCGGRGATATTGGACGCATTACTAGGYTATGTCAACATTTGGATGATTTGATGAGCCGAATCGCCAAGGAACTTAATCGTTCACGGCGACGCCGGATTAGGCAAGCGGCTCAACGAATGAGAACTAAAATCCGGAATTTAGTGGATGAGGCCCACAAGCAAATTGCTCATTACTTGACTAATGACTACAGCATAATTTTTCTGCCGACCTTCGAGACTTCCAACATGGTTGCCAAAGCCAAGCGGAAAATCAAATCCAAGACTGCCCGAGCCATGCTGACATGGGCGCATTATCGATTCAAACTAACCCTGAGACATCAAGGGGAAATAACTGGAACCACAGTTGTAGATGTGACGGAAGAATACACCAGCAAAACCTGTACTCACTGTGGTCATGTGCATTCCCAGCTAGGTGGCTCAAAAGTGTTCCGATGTCCTGAGTGTGGGTTCACTCTACCCAGGGACTGGAACGGTGCTTTTGGAATCTTTMTAAAAGCTTTGCGGGATACCGCCTCTGTTACCTTAACGGGTAATAGTGCTATCGTCGCATTGTCAGGCAATAGCCGGATAAATGTCGCGTAAATGTATTAGCAATCCAATTTTCCCCGGTACTTTGAGATAGTCTCCTTCAAACTTAACGTTGGCAGGATAACTCAAAGCCTGCCGACCATGCTTTGATTTGAAACGGGGTAACTGCGCCCGTTGTAGCCACGGCACAGATTAAGTCTTCAACTAAGGCCATAATTTGGAAATAGTCAGCATAGGCTTGATAGACTTCAATGGAGGTAAATTCTGGGTTATGGGTGCTATCAATTCCCTCGTTACGAAAGACACGACCAATCTCGAAAACTTTTTCCATACCGCCACAAACGGCACGTTTTAAGAACAATTCGGTAGCAATACGTAAGTATAAATCAATATCTAGGGCATTGTGATGGGTGATAAAGGGTCGCGYCGCCRCGCCGCCATAAATAGTCTGGAGGACGGGGGTTTCAATTTCATCAAATCCGGCATTCCATAGATAGGTGCGAATGCTGCGGATAATGCGGCTACGGAGTTTAAATCGCTGTAGGGATGTGGAATTACTAACTAGGTCTATTTCCCGGTGGCGGCGACAGAGTTCGGGGTCATTGATGCCATAGTAGGAGTCGGGGAAGGGTATGGTAGCTTTGGAGATCACGTCAAGGCGGGATACTTGAATGGAAAGTTCCCCCCGGTTGGTGCGGCAGCCAATACCCTCAACTCCGATAAAGTCGCCAATATCGAGAAGTTTTTTAATTTGGTTGAATGTTAAACCTGGGTCGCCTGTGACGAGTTTTTTCTCGATTTTAAGTTGAATGGTTGCTGATGCGTCGGTTAAGCCAATAAAGCCAATRCTACCGCTATCRCGTTTGAAGGTGATGCGACCACAGACTCGCAGGGGAAGTGCTTGGGGGTCGGCTTCTCCGTTGGCGAGTTGGTGTTGTGGTTGGGAAAAGTGATCGTGAATTTCTTGGGCGAGGTGCGATCGCTCAAAAGCTACGCTAGGATAGGGTTCAATACCCTGACTACGCAATTCTTGGACTTTTTGGGCACGAACTTCTAATTCGTTGCGGGTTGGATTCTCAGGCATTTCGGAAGTTACATTATAGATTAGAGTCCTAGGATCTCATATCATAGCGATGGTGAAGATCAGAAGAACCGGATATTTATCAGTTACTGTGGTTAACACTTGTTTATCCCATGAGGAAGGTTAAACCCAAAGTTAGGCTCGTTGTCCTGGGTGCTATTATACTGGCATTAGGTGCGATCGCTATTGGTTTGGCGTTCAGGCCTGATGCTGAAAAGGATTTGAAGGCTAATGGGGATGATCTGTTTGAGCCGATAGTGGGGAATCCTGGCTTTGAGGGGGAACCGCCGCCACAGGTGAGGCGCAATTTTCCTGATGGTGAGTTTCGGGGTGCTGATTTTTACCCGCGAGCCAAGGCTAGAATTAGGAGTAATCGGGTAAATGTTCGCCGACTGGCTACTCTCAACACTGGAAGTATTGCTAGGTTATCGGAGGGGACGGTGGTGGAGGTGGTCGATCGCATTGATAGTTCTGAGGACGGTTATATTTGGTATAAGGTTGTCCTTCCCGAAAGCGATCGCCAAGGATGGGTTCGCGGCGATTTACTTACCCAGATATCAGATTAAACATCACATCCCCTCTCCCCCTCTTCTCTGGGTTGTTTCTGGGTCTGTGGTTGCCCATCCCACCGCTAATGGTAAATTAGAGCATCTCTAGATCTGTTTATTGGTGAACCATCGGTAAACTAACCGACTCACCAACCAGCCGGATAAGATACTTAAAACAATCGTCGCTAGTCCCCCCCACCATAGGCTACTCACCGACGGTGGCTGGTTGGGATCTTTATCAATTTGACATTCCCATCCCTAAAAGCCAGCGATTCTTGAGCTAATCACAGCCCTTTATGGTGATGAGTTTGGGGCTTGCTGTTAAGGAGGTGTCGAAGGTGGAACAGGAAACGAATCGTTATTGGAGTTGGGAGTATTTGCGCCGGGGGATGAGGTGTGGGAGGCGATTCTGCTGCGGTAGTTGCGGAAGGATAGTAATTTGGGGTTGGTGATTTGGGAGGAATTGGGATTATAATTGCGGTTTCGTTACCTGTGCCGATTTGACCTAAGTTTTCTGCTGCTCGTCTACGGGTCCGCTCATCGGTAGTAGTTTCCAGAATATCAATTAACTCATCAATGCGCTTGTCTTTCATCATATTTTAGACCGCTCGCTTTAGAGTGGTTTTCAGATTAATCTCATAAAGGGCGAAGCATGACCGGATAAAGTCTCTGCTTTGAGAAACCGGGTTTCTTGTAGGAGCCAATAGCCATTCGCCCGTACTCGGTATGAAGCATAGATCGCCCCTCTCCTCTGTACTTGGGATAAACTGATTATAATCTGAGAAAAGGCTGTCAGCGCGGTGAGTATCCCCGGCGGGGACGGGAATAACGGTTGAGGGTGCCGGAATCACCGTGAAGAGTCTTCCCGGGAAAACCTGCTGCCTAAGTTGGTGTTATTTTTATCAGTAAAATGGGCGGATAAAGTGAATTGAGAAAGAGAATATGCAAGCAGAACAATATCCATTTTAGCAACTATTCCCAATCCGATCGCACTACCAAAGGGTAAGTATTCGGAGTCAGAAATTAAGCCCCTGGAAGCTGAAGCATCGATCGCACTCAGTTTAAGAGAGGAAAATCAAATGGCTGGGGAAATATGCCAGTCAGAATGGGAGCCAGAATAACAAGATAAATTAGCTACCCTTCACTTCAATAACTATAATTAAATAAAATATCTGTCCTTTTACCAGCGGATAGACATGACTCAAAGCCTAGACCCGACAATAGTACCGCCCGCTTTTCCAGATCACACGCAATTACCTGAATCCGACGGCACGTTTGTGAAAAACTTTCAAGAACATCCCCAGAGTATTTTATTGACCGATTCTCTGGAAAGCACATTGCAAACTCTCCACCCCGACGGACAATATGCGATCGCTCAAGATTCCGGCATTTATTGGCGGGAAACTGACCCGCCCGAACGGGGTGCCGAAGCCCCAGATTGGTTCTATGTTCCCAATGTGCCACCACAATTAGATGGTCAATATCGCCGTTCTTATGTATTATGGCGGGAGTATACGGCTCCTTTTGTTGCCATTGAATTAGCCAGCGGCGATGGTTCGGAAGAACGAGACAAAACCCCCCTCTCTCGTTTGCCAGAAGGCGGAAATCAAAAACCCGGAAAATTTTGGGTTTATGAGCAGATTATTCGCATTCCTTATTATGCAATTTATCTGATTAAAACCCATGAGTTAGAGGTTTATCACTGGGTGGATGGTCGCTATCATCGGTTGGAACCGAACGATCGCGGACATTATGCGATCGCCACTATGGGAGTCGAGTTGGGGGTGTGGTCAGGTAGCTATCAAAATCAGACTCAGCAATGGTTACGTTGGTGGGATAACCAGGGTAATTTATTGCTCACTGGTAGTGAATTAGCTAAACTCGAACGCCAACGGGCCGATCGCGCGGAACAAACCCAACGAGAAGCCATTCCTAAACTGCTGTCAATGGGTTTAAGTATAGAGCAAGTAGCTCAGGCTTTGTCGTTGTCGGTGGAAGATGTGGAAAAACTGGGTTAGAGATTAAAATCAACGGCGATCGCGGATAACTGCGATCGCTATTCAAGACTGTGGCGATAATTTCCAAGCCGATAAGGTTGCCAAAAGTGCATCAATTTAGAAGATGAAAATCACCTCAATAATCACGACCATCCCCATTAGTTGCTACTGGGAAATTTATGGTTTCCCAAGAAATGAAGTCTTAGCTGTTGGTATTAAGTTTAGTAACAACTCTTGAGCGATCGCTTTAACCACCGGAATTGTCACCGAATTTCCCAACTGACGATAAGCCTTATTCTGATTGGGGTGAAGTTGGAAAGAATCTGGGAACCCCTGTAAACGCGCCGCCTCACGGGGAGTAATTCGACGGACTCTTCCCCGATGATATACCCCCAATCGGTTCGCATCACTAGCCACCAAAGTCACCGATATTTTATCGGGGTCGAGAAACTTATAGACTTCAAAGGAAAAATTACCCGCCACTGGCTTATATTTATCATCAATAATTTGCAGATAGTTTTTGTCAACCAAAGACCCTAATAATTGCTGTAAATTTGGATGGGGATAAAAACTGGCAATTTGAGCCTGGGTGAGTAACTTCCCATCTTGATGTTGACCAAAAACCTTATGGCGGCGTTTAGTAATCAAGCGATTCATCAGGTCAATTTCCTGGGGGGTACAGTCTCCCCGTAACCCTAACTCCCAAGAGTGAATCGAGTTTCCTCCCCGATAGTCAATCAGTCTCACCCCATGTAATTTCTCTAAGTCCCCCYTCAGAAAAGTTCGTAATGCGGTGGTAAATTCCGCAGAACAATCATAATGTTGGGGGGGATTATCCTCTAAAATATCTCTGACTTTACAGGGAGTTTGATACGCCGAAAATAAAGACAGTTGACCGGACTGATAAGAGTGAGAATCCTTAGCCCCCAAATCGGACAAAAGGTTAAAGTGAGGGGTTTGATTCAGAACACCCATCATATAGGCTCGGACACGATTTTGGGGGACACCATAATTGGAGCTATTCAGTAAAAATAGGTCAAAACTATAACCCCGCTCTTGCATTTTTTGGCGAATTGTGTTAATAGTTTTTCCTTGGTCATGGGTGACTAAACCGCGAACATTCTCAAAAATAAAAGCCTGGGGTTGTTGGCTATCTATGAGGCGTAAAATCTCAAAAAACAAGGTTCCCCGCGTATCTCCAAATCCGGCTTTTTTTCCCGCGTATGAGAAACTTTGACAAGGAAATCCAGCCAGCAAAATATGATGAGGGGGAAGGGAGGAAATGGTCTTAATATCCCCTTGGGGAGTTTCGGAAAAGTTGGCTTGATAAACCTGTCTAGCATCCCTATCAATTTCACTACTGAGGAGACAATCAGGGATGCAACCGAAGGAGTCAACCGCCTGTTCAAAGCCGAGTCGCAATCCCCCAATTCCGGCGAATAAATCTATAAATTTAACAGTTTTCATTTTCTATAAAGTCGAGAATAAAGTGGTTTAAGTAATTCAGTTCTGACTCAGAAAATACCAAAAGCAAGTGGCTATACTCATCAATAGTATTCAGAGCAGATTGGCGTTGGAAGTTACCGACTCCATCAATGATATAAATAATCTTGTTACCCAAGCCATCAATCTGCTCAAATATTGATTTTGCTTGACCCGCTTTCCGCTCAATTGTGCTATTTGTGGTTTCCTGAAAGCTAATTTCAATTGCTATATATTTTTCACCTTTATTCAGGACGATATCAAAGTTGGTTTCTCTTTTTCCGATTTGCTTATGGCTGACTCCAGGAATGGTAGAATTGAGGTTGATATCAATATCCTTGTGATTTAACTTTTTGGATAAATATTTATATATATGACGTTGCAAAAGCTGACCTAAATCATTACTTTTAGCTCCTGCAGTAATACGGCTTAGATAAATATAACGCTGGCTTATAAACTCGGAAAGTTCATCGTACTTACCCATTAATTCTCCAATTTGACATCCCCAAGTCTTAAAAATGCCAGAAATTTTAGTATTTGTTGAATCTCCAGCAAACAGTATGACAACAATAATATCTTTATATACTTCAGACAAAGCGTGTTTTTTTAACAGCGATTTCTGGCTGGAAATGTTGAGTTTTTGGTTTGATAATATTCCTGATATGGGTAACGCCTGAAAACGATAACAAAATTGAGTATTGTTCCAAACATACTCTAATTGTCCATCGGGGAACAATAAATGAAACTCTTGATTTAAACGTTGTAGTTTTTCCCCTCCAAAATCTGCTAAAATTAGAAGGTGTTTGAGAAATAAATTAGCGGAGAGCTTTGATATTTCTAAAGCGGTAAAGATATCTAGGGGATTTTCTAATTCCAAGGCAAGAATTGAGAGAAACTGCTGTTGGGTTTCAATCAACACCGGGATAATACTCTGTTTGAGTTGTTGTTGAACCAAAAACTCTGGCCAGAATAAAGATGCTGACTGATGCAATTCCTCAATTGTTCGTTTTTGAACCATAGATGATTAAACAGTTTTCCTATCAGGATTTGTGAAGCCTTGACTAAATTTGGGCATCCCAAGGTAAATCTACCAGGTCTTAGAGGCTAAACTAAATTGGGGAATACCCAGGGGACGCAATATGCTATTAAGATAAGGTGGGATGGAGACGAGACGGAAAGTGGGGTAAAGTATGATTATATTGGGGCTGTTTTGGCGGCGCTGCAAACTGTAAACCTTAACATATAGCGCTGGCAGACTCGTTGTCAACCCTTTTTTGACCCGGTTTCTTTTTTTAAGGTATCGTGGGGAATTAGAAACCCGGCTTCTGGAAAAAAAACCGGGTTGGTTGGGGAGATGTTAGAAAGTATCGCTAAAATCTCTCAAATTCTACCCGTTTAACGCCATGGTTTCTGATTCCAAAGAAGCGGCTATTTGTTGTTGATTAAGACTACGACCAATAAACACCAGTTGAGTTTGGCGAGGTTCGTCGGTTTTCCAGGGGCGATCGAAGAAGGTCTCAAATCGGTTTCCGACTCCTTGAACTACCATCCGCATTGGTTTATTGGCGACGGCTACAAAACCTTTAATCCGGTAAATTTCAAACTGCTGGGCGATCGCCTTTAATTGATTGACTAAACTAGCCGAGTCCCCAACCGGATCTAAGACTAAATGCACAGCATTGATATCATCATCGTGTTCGTGTTCCTCTTCCTGGTCATGGTGACTAGGGCGACTGTCGAGATGGTCTTCTACGGCTGCATTAAAGCCTAATAATATGTCAGCGGAAATTTTACCTTGCTGACAGGAAACCATCTGCACTCCTGGGGTTAACTCCTGTTTTAGCCATTGGTGAACCCGCTGCTGAGAGTCTTCATCAATGCGATCGCCTTTCGTCAAAAGTACCAAATCAGCACAGGCTAACTGATCCTCAAATAACTCCTCAATTGGTGTTTCATGTTCCAAGGTTTCATCCGCTTGGCGCTGCTGTTCTAAAGCCTCTAAATCTCCCACCAGTTGACCATTAGCTAAGGCTTCACTATCAACTACCGTAATCACACCATCCACAGTGGCTTTAGTGCGAATTTCCGGCCATCGGAACGCTTGCACCAGTGGCTTGGGTAAAGCTAAACCAGAGGTTTCTATTAATATCGAATCAATCGTATCCTGGCGTTTAAGTAGTTCTTGCATAGTGGGCAAAAACTCTTCCTGGACGGTGCAACACAGACAACCATTGGCTAATTCGATGATATTAGTTTCCGTTTCTTCTTCGTCACACACTTGGCAAGATTTGAGGATTTCGCCATCAATACCTACTTCGCCAAATTCATTGACTAATACCGCGATACGACGACCTTGGTTATTTTGTAGTAAATGGCGGATTAGGGTGGTTTTTCCAGCCCCTAAAAATCCGGTGATGATGGTTACAGGAATTTTATGCACGGTTTTTTGACTCCTCCGAAATTATAGCGATTGGCTATCTATATAATGTTGAGATTTTCTTAGGGTTTAGATGGGCGATCGCTATGATATTTAGATTGTGAAAATACTAAATAAACCATCATCTATACCTCGCAGATGAATCAACAATAGGTTACTTATCGGCGGGCATTCTGACTGAGAGACCAACAGAGTCCCATCACAGTTGCGGGACAGCGCCGGACTTACACCGGACTTTCCCCGTTTCCTCTAAGGGCTGATTTCCCTTAGAACCGATATCGAGAATATCTTATCACAGGTTGGGCTAATTCGGGGAAAAACTAAAAAAAGTCCCTGCTTATTTCTAAACAGGGACGGTTTGTTATTAGTGACTAGGGAGAGATAGGTAAATTTGATGACTTAGGCTAAGTTAGTGAAAATCAAAGCCCCAATAGCGCCGCTAACGGCGATCGCCATCAGTAAATTTGTAAAAAATCTTCCGTATTCTGCATTATAGCCAAGGGCTTTATCTTCCTGACCACCTGTGAAGAATAAAGACCAGGCTTGGTTAGCGGTAATCACTTCTGAGGGACTGTTAAAGTCCGGTCGAAAGATTACGGGTCCCATCATGTATTGGTTAGGAAAGTTAAAATCTGTTTTCATACAATTCTCCGAAATGCTACTGAAATTATAGGCTGAGAAAATCTGGGTTTTACAGGCTAGTTAACCAGCCGATTAAACCATGTCCGGTTAATACTTCTAAGGCTAGGGCGGATACAAACCCGATCATAGCTAGTCGTCCGTTGAGTTTCTCTGCGTGTTTGTTGAAACCGAATTGTTGCGCTTCCTCTACATATACTTGGGGTTCGATCGCATAAACGTTTGCGCGTCCACCTTCTTCCATAATTTGTCCACGAACCATAATATTTTTGCCTCTTTGACTTCTTGTAAACAAATGTAACACACTACAAACAAATATTGCAAGTAGTTGACAAAATAAATTTGTGTGGTATAATTATTATTTTTTTGGGGCGGGGGGGTTGTTAAAAATTTATTAACAATGGGATTTTTAACCTAGTTATATGGTATTAATTAAAATTAATTCTCAATTAGCTCAACAAGAGCCAATAGATTATGGACAATGATAACTACTGTGCCGATGTATCCGTGAACTGCTTTGATGGTGGATCAAGCTGGTCAGGATTTACTTACCTCAAAGACAACACTGGTCACGATCGCACCATAAGTGAATCACCAGAATCATTGGTTGTAGTGGGCAAACCATCAACTCCGGGAGCCTTTGCTTTGTCGGAGGCGAAGGTAGGCGATCGCTTATATATAGTTGCTCTCAACTGTGCCGGAGGCAATACCCGTCTAATGGGAATGGGGTTAATGCCCGGTGTAGAATTAAATGTCATTAGTTCCACAACCAGTGGATCAGTGATTATCGCCCTAGGCGACCATCGCTTAGGACTGGGGGCAGATATGGCTGAGAATATTCAGGTCGCCACAGAAAACCTCACCCAGTCCAAAAGGAAACTCTCATCAATGAATAAAACTAATGTTGTGCAGTTGCGCCATGCGGCGATCGGTTCTCGGTTGCGGGTGGTTGGTTATGACTCTGGTGCGGGTAGCTACAAACGGAAATTATTAGCCATGGGATTAACTCCAGGGGTGGAATTTACAGTCAAACGCCACGCCCCTTTAGGAGACCCGACCCAAATTGAGGTCAGGGGATTTAACCTGAGTTTACGCAAAGACGAAGCAGATGCCCTCCAGGTGGCATTAATCGACCCATCCTAAACGAGGAACAAAATTGTGAGTCAGTCTATGGAAGTGAACCGCCAAACCGATAACAAGGCGGCGGTGTCCTGTATTGCTTTGGTGGGGAACCCTAACTGTGGGAAAACGACCCTATTTAACGCTTTAACTGGTAGTAATCAGCGGGTAGGTAACTGGCCCGGAGTTACCGTAGAACGGAAAGAGGGAAGCTATCGTTATCAAAACCAGACCATCAAAGTCATTGACCTACCAGGGGTTTACTCTCTGGACGTGGAAGATGCCAGCACAGGATTAGATGAACAGGTAGCGCGAGACTATTTACTATCGGGTGAAGCCACCCTAATTATCAATATCGTAGATGCGTCCAACCTAGAGCGAAATCTGTATCTAACCACCCAACTACTGGAAATGGGTTTACCGATCGCGATCGCCCTGAATATGATAGATATAGCCAAGCAGCGGCAAATTACCATTGATGCCCAACAATTAGGCGATCGCTTAGGCTGTCCCGTAATTCCCATGAGTGCTAGTTCCGGGCGAGGGGTAGAACAACTGCGGGAAATTGTCCGAGATGCCATACATTTGGCAGACCGCCCCCAAGCCAAAGTCGCCTATCCAGCCGTTATCGAAGCCGCCCTAAGTGAAATTACCGAATCGGTAGCCCAACAATATAACTACTTACCCCCAGACCATCGTTGGCAAAGTCTCAGTTTATTGCAATATGACGATCGCCAAAGTTTGGTTAATCAAGATGTCGTTAAGCAAATTGCCACCCACCGTCACCGCATACACCAAACCCTGGGAGAAGATATCGACCTATTGATTGCTGATGCTCGCTATAGCTGGATTCATCAGATGTTACAGGGTATCACACAGCGATCGGATGTAGTACAACAGCACGTTTCCGATCGCATTGATCAGGTCATCCTCAGTCGCGCCTGGGGTATGCCCATTTTCTTGGTAGTCATGTACCTGATGTTCCTGATTTCCATTAACTTTGGCGGCGCATTTATCGACTTTTTTGAGATCGCCTTTGGTACCGTATTTGTAGATGGCATGGCTCATGGTCTTGAGCAAATTAACGCCCCTGGTTGGTTAATCGGCACTCTCGCCGAAGGAGTTGGCGGCGGTATCCAAACCACCGCTACATTTATCCCCCAAATTGGCTTAATGTTTATCTGTCTAGCCATCTTAGAAGACTCTGGCTATCTCGCCCGCGCCGCCTTTGTTATGGATCGGTTTATGCGGTTTATGGGGCTTCCGGGTAAATCTTTTGTGCCCATGATGGTCGGTTTTGGCTGCAATATTCCCGGTATTATGGCAACCAGGACCTTAGAAAATCCTCGCGATCGCCTAATGACCGTCTTAATGAATCCCTTTATGTCCTGTGGGGCGCGCCTACCAGTTTATGCCCTATTTGTAGCAGCATTTTTCCCCAGAAACGGACAAAATATCGTTTTCTTACTTTACATCATCGGCATTTTAGCCGCCGTGTTCACCGGGTTAGTCATGAAGCATACCCTCTTACGCGGTCAATCTGCCCCCTTTGTCATGGAATTACCCCCCTATCATATTCCCACCCCCAAAGGTGTATTAATCCGCGCTTGGGAAAGGTTAAAAGCCTTTATCACCCGCGCCGGGAAAATGATTGTGATTGTCGTGTTAATTCTGGGTTTATTAAACTCTGTCGGAACCGATGGTTCTTTCGGGAAACAAGATAGCCAGGATTCTCTTTTGAGTGCCGTTAGTCGCACAATTACCCCAGTTTTTAGCCCCATGGGAATCACTCAAGATAATTGGCCGGCTACTGTCGGCTTATTTACCGGAGTATTTGCCAAAGAGGTCATGGTTGGTAGTATGGATGCCCTTTATAAGCAATTAGGGGCTGATCAAGCATCCGCTGCCGACTCCGAGGAAGAAGCAGAAGAAGAATTTAGTTTTTGGGGAGGTATGGCCGAAGCCTTTGCTAGTATTCCCGCTAACTTAGCTGATTTAGGTAATCAAATACTTGATCCGGTTGGTTTAAGTATTATGGAAAGCACTGATAATCAGGAAGAAGCCGCCACAGCACAGCAGGTTAGTTATAGCACCTTTGGTCAAATGTCTCAACGGTTTCGTAGTTCTAGCGCCGCTTTTGCTTTCCTGTTATTTGTGTTGCTTTATTTCCCCTGTGTGTCTGCAATTGCCGCTGTTTACCGGGAAACTAATCTGGGTTGGACGGTGTTTGTGGCGCTTTGGACTACTGGACTAGCCTACTGGGTTGCTAGTTTCTACTATCAGGCCATGAATTTATCACAAAATACCGGAGAGGCTTTGGGTTTATTGATGGGACTTTGTATTGTCATGGGTGCTACTTTAGTCAGTCTCAAAGCTGTTAGTAACCGTCGCCATTCTCCCCGTTTGTAGTCGGGGTTGCACTTGCCAAAAAAGCAGGTTATCTCACCTGTTGCTATTAGCCTTTTTTGTGGTAGCTAGTCTCAAAGATTTGTGAAAATTCTGTTTCTCCGTGTTAACAGGTATATTCATGATAAAATAGAGACTAGCGATCGCAGCTTTATACGGTGGTAAATTATGCTACTTCAACAACTGCAAAATCATCTCAGAAATCATGGTCGCGTTTCTTTGGCAGAATTAGAACATCAAATGAAAATTGATGCGGAAACCCTGCGATTAATGCTGGGAAAATTAATTAGAAAAGGGCGGGTTTGTAAGGTGGAAGGTAAAGCCTGCGGAGGCTGTCATAGTTGCCCCCCAGAAGCGATCGAGTTTTACGAATGGATATCTCCCTAATTTAATGAGTGAATCAGGAGTTAATCAAGATGTCAAATAATCCAGAATTTGATGACCTTAAACAGGCTTTATGTGAAGCCATACAGGATGAATATAAAGCCTGTGCAACCTATCGGTTAATTATCCAAAAATTCGGACCGATTAAACCTTTTGTGAATATTATCGAAGCTGAAAAACGGCATATACAGGCATTAATGCCACTGTTTATCAGGTATAATATTCCCATACCAGAGGATGACTGGGAAACTCGTATAATTCCCCCCAACTCGGTAGAAGAAGCCTGCGAACAAGGAGTTAAAGCCGAAATTGAAAATGGGGAAATGTATCAAAGGTTATTGAAAGACACATCAAACTACTGGGATGTACAAAATGTGTTCTTAAATTTGCAACGTGCATCCCAAGAAAACCATTTACCCGCCTTTAAACGTTGTGTCAGCAGAGGTAGTCAAACTATAGCCATATCTAACCACAAAAACTGTGATGGTGGACACCGACATCGACACCGCAGAGGTTGTCAATAGTTATCCTAGTTATATGGTTGGTAAATTTCCATGGTATACTCTCCTAAAAATAAGGTAAATTGACGATGACTGATTCAGCATTATCTACAGAAGTTAAAACCGTAGAAAATCCCGATATTCTTCCCCAAATAGGTCGGTGGTTAGAAGACTATGAGGAAGTGGTGACGATTTTACCTGTGTTGGCGGGTTTATTAGTTACCAGTCGCCTGCGGCTACGGGGCGCGCAAGCCTTGATGGTTAACCTGTTAATGGCAGCAATTATTCGTCAATTAGTTAGACAATTAAAACAGGAGGCTAAGGCTAACTCTCCGGCTACTAATTCGACTCAAGCTGAAAGTCCTAACAACCATCAAGATAATAGTCCGACAGCTACCACAACTCAAACCGAAGATTATACCATTGTCCATTCTATACCCGGACGGCTTCGGCTGCGTATTCCCCGTTTAATGACTGATGTTCTCTATGCGAAACGGTTAGAAAAACTTTTGTCTGATGAACAGCGAGTTAAATCGGTACGCATTAACCGGACGGCTGCATCTTTGATTATTCAATATGACCCGGCTGGGGTTTCAGAATTGGAATTAGGTATGTATTTAGTTAGTATCCTAGAAATTGCTGAAACTACTGCTAAACCAGATGAAAATTCCGTCCCCGATGATTCTGAAGCAACATCATGACCACTGCAATATCACCATCATTATCTAATCAAGAATGCCAGGTTATTCATCAGGTGGCTGGACGGACTCGGTTTCGGCTTCCCCTATTAGCTAAACATCCTCAATTAGCTACTGAAATTCAGCCACTTTTAGAAAAACACTCCGGTATTACCTCTGTGCGGATTAACCGGGTAGCCGCCTGTATGGTGGTTCAGTATGTCCCTAATCAATTGGCGGCGGTTGACTTATCAAATTTGGTGATTAATGCAGTCAAAGACTTGACAAATCAAGAGTTTTATGATAAGCCAAATTTTAGGGTTAATAATGAGCCGAAAACCCCGGAAGAATCAGGGGATTTAGAGGAAACCGAGTCGAGTCTGAGGCTGCCAATTATAGCGACGGCGTTGGCGGTTTTAAGTCGGTTTCCGCAATTAACACGATTGCGACCCGTGGCGAGAATAGCGTTTATTCTAGCGGCTTTTCCTGTGGCTAAACGGGCTTTTAATAGCTTGATTAATCAGCGACGGTTGAATATTGATTGTCTGGATTTTCTCGCCCTGAGTTTAAGCGCGACTCAGGGTAAGTTAGTTACCCCGGCTATGGTGATTTTACTGCATGAATTGGGGGATGTAATTCGGGAAAAAACGGCGCGGGCGACGGAGGTACGCACGGCGAGTTTGATGGATGCTATTGGTAGGTTTGCATGGGTGGTGGTGGATGATTTACCCCCTAAACAAATCCCAAGCGATCGCCTTCAGGTGGGGGATAAGGTCGTGGTTTATCCGGGGGAACAAATCCCCGTAGATGGTACTGTTTTAAAAGGGGAAGCCGTTATTGATGAACAGGGTTTAACTGGGGAAGCAATGCCATTAGTTAAACGGGTGGGAGAATCCGTTTTAGCTTCTACTTTGGTGCGTTCAGGACAGCTTTATTTACAAGCCGATCGCGTCGGTTCCCAAACTAGGGCAGCTTTGAGTATAGAATTATTACAAAAGGCTCCCGTCTATGATACCCGCATGGCTAACTATGCCGAAAAAGTAGCAGATAGGTTAATCTGGCCGTCTCTACTATTGGCGGGTATTGTATTAGTGACTAGCCGAGATTCTGCCAGGGCTGCCGCTATTCTTACCCTCGATTTTGTTACCGGAATTAGAGTGTCAATACCTACGGCTTTTTGGGGTGCATTAAATCATACAACCCGCCATGGTATCTTGGTTCGCAGTGGTCGGACTTTGGAACAACTCGCCGAAGTTGATACCGTGGTTTTTGATAAAACCGGAACTCTGACCGAGGGTGAAATTGCGATCGCTGCGGTGCGGACTATTCCCGGAGGAATGTCAGAAACCGAACTGCTAAAACTGGCGGCGGCGGCGGAAATGAGGCTTAATCACCCCGTTGCAGAGGCGATCGTTAATTATGCTGCTCAACTTGACATTACTATTCCCCCACGGGGAGAATGGTTCTATGATTTGGGCTTGGGAGTACGAGCCGAAATTGAAGGCCATCAGGTATTGGTGGGAAGTCAACGTTTTCTGGAACAACAGGGGGTTAATTGGGGTGATAATTCCCTGATTGCTCAGATGACAACTACCCAAATGACCCAAATTTATGTAGCTTGTGATGGCAATTTTCAAGGGGTGATTGAATATACTGACCCCCTGAAACCCGAAAGCGATCGCCTCCTACAAGCCCTACAACAAAATTATGGTATTCAGGTACATTTACTCACCGGAGATAACCCCCAACGCGCCGCCTTCGTTGCTGAACAATTAGGGATTCCTAAATCGCGGGTTTATGCGGAAGCCTTCCCCGATGAAAAAGCTCGTATTGTTCGTGATTTACATCGCGCCGGTCGGACTGTCGCTTTTGTCGGAGATGGGTTAAATGATTCCGTAGCTTTAGCTTATGCCGATGTTTCCATTTCCTTTGCACATGGTTCTGATATTGCGAGAGAAACCGCTGATGTGGTGTTGATGAACAATAACCTCTTAGATGTTTTAGAAGCCATTGATATCGCCCGTCAAACTCGCAATTTAATTGACCAAAATATCGCTCTCGTCGTAGCCCCGAATTTAGCAGCTTTGGGGTTGGCTTCCACCGTCGGACTCAATCCTTTAGTGGCCACTGCTATCCACAATGGTTCAGCGATCGCAGCCGGAATGAACAGTCTCCGACCCCTGGTTCAACACCAAATGGACAACGGATAATTGTAGGGGCGCGCCTCCACCGTCAATTATATTTAGTCACCAGAAGACTAATAAACCCGCCCCCGATAATTGTAGGGGCGGGTTCCACCGTCAATTATATCTAGTCACCAGAAGACTCATAAACCCGCCCCCCACCGGCTAATTAATCGATAGGATAACGGACAACCGATAATTGTAGGGGCGGGTTCCACCGTCAATTATATCTAGTCACCAGAAGACTCATAAACCCGCCCCCCACCGGCTAATTAATCGATAGGATAACGGACAACCGATAATTGTAGGGGCGSGYCTCCACCGTCAATTATATCTAGTCACCAGAAGACTAATAAACCCGCCCCCCACCGGCTAATTAATCGATACACTAATAAACCTGCCCTCTGGTGAGAGGGGGAGAGGGGGAGAGGGGGAGAGGGGGAAAGGAAAGGTTTTTTTGTGAGTTTCGGCCAGATAGGTTAAAATTATTAAGAGATGTGAAATTTTTGCATTTCCAGATAATCTCTGTTATCCCAACTGATCAAGTATGTCTCTTCCCATTCGCAACGTTGCTATTATCGCTCACGTCGATCACGGCAAAACCACATTAGTAGATGCTCTTCTCAAACAGTCCGGTATTTTCCGGGAAGGGGAAGATGTCCCGGACTGTATTATGGACTCCAATGATATTGAACGGGAACGGGGAATTACGATTCTCTCTAAAAATACCGCCGTTCGCTACGGAGAAACACTAATTAATATTGTCGATACCCCCGGCCACGCCGACTTTGGCGGAGAAGTGGAACGGGTGCTAGGTATGGTTGATGGCTGTATACTGATTGTCGATGCTAACGAAGGCCCGATGCCTCAAACGCGCTTTGTCCTGAAAAAGGCGCTAGAAAAGGGACTCCGCCCCATTGTGGTGATTAACAAAATCGATCGCCCTCGCGCCGAACCCTATGGCGCAGTTGATAAAGTTCTCGACCTATTCTTGGAACTAGGGGCAGATGATGATCAGTGCGAATTTCCCTATCTGTTTGCATCAGGTTTAGCAGGATACGCCAAACAGGACTTGGAAGAGGAAGGGGTAGATATGAAACCCCTGTTTGAGTATATTATCGACCATGTACCACCACCTGTAGGCGACCCAGAAAAGCCCCTACAACTGCAAGTTACCACCCTAGACTATTCCGAATATGTAGGCCGTATCGTTATTGGTAAAATCCATAATGGAGTGATTAGAGCCGGACAACAGGCTGCTTTAGTTAAGGAAAATGGCGAGGTAGTCCGTAGCAAAATCACCAAGTTAATGGGATTTGAAGGCCTGAGCCGGATTGATTTAGAATCCTCTAGCGCCGGAAACCTAGTAGCTGTGGCGGGTTTCAGTGATGCTAATATTGGGGAAACGATTACCTGTCCTAATGAACCCCAGGCTTTACCTTTAATCCGGGTTGATGAACCGACTTTGCAAATGGCTTTCTCGGTGAATGATTCCCCGTTTGCAGGTCAGGAAGGTACTTATGTGACTTCTCGACAATTGCGCGATCGCTTAATGCGAGAATTAGAAACTAACGTCGCCCTGCGGGTTGAAGAAACCGACTCCCCTGATAAATTCATGGTTTCCGGTCGTGGGGAACTCCATCTAGGTATTTTAATTGAAAATATGCGCCGGGAGGGTTACGAGTTCCAAGTATCCCAACCCCAGGTAATTTACCGAGAAGTTAGCGGTCAACCCTGCGAACCCTTTGAATATCTGGTTTTAGATGTTCCAGAAGAGGCTGTAGGGAGTTGTATGGAACGTTTGGGTCAGCGCCGCGCCGAAATGCAGGATATGCGTATGGGGGTTAATGGTCGCGGCCAATTGGAATTTGTAGTTCCCGCCCGTGGTTTAGTAGGTTTCCGGGGGGAATTTATGCGGATGACCCGTGGTGAAGGGATTATGAACCATAGCTTCCTAGAATATCGTCCCATGAGTGGAGATATTGAAGCGCGACGCAATGGGGTGTTAATTTCTTTTGAAGAGGGGGTTAGCACTTTCTACGCCCTGAAAAATGCTGAGGATAGGGGTGTGTTTTTCATTACCCCAGGAACTAAGGTTTATAAAGGTATGATTGTTGGGGAACACAACCGACCCCAAGACCTGGAGTTAAATGTCTGCAAAACTAAGCAGTTAACTAACCACCGTTCTGCTACTGGGGATGAATTGGTACAATTACAGACTCCTATGGATATGAGTTTAGAACGTGCCTTAGAATATATCGGCCCTGATGAGTTGGTGGAGGTTACTCCTGAGTCCGTGCGTCTGCGTAAGGTGAGTAAAAAGTTGGTTAAACGCTAAACCTAGCTAAAACTGCCTTGTGGCAAGGGTTAAGTGGGCGGGGTTGCTCTAGCTGTTTATTACACAATACAGCGCGCACCCGCCCCTAAGTTTTAAGTTTTTATGGGCCGGGGACAGGGAACCGTCAGGAAATCTTGACCCCCATTTAAATAAAGGTTATTGACATATTATGAATTGTGTTATAATTGATAAAATATACAAAACGTTCATCTCCCCCACCCGTTAACTTAACTGGCTGTTTGTCCAGTTATTGCTTAACGTTCTGAGGAAGACGGAAGTAGGGACCCATGCCCGAAGGAACGCGCCACATTTTGACAGTTGGTTGAAGGGAGTAAGTACAATGTTTGTACCTTCTTTGGTGGCTTTTTCCGTCGCTTGCTTGGCGATTTACTTGAGTTTTCAGACTTCTGAGGAGGTTGTTAAAGTTGGAGCGAGGGGGACTGCATTTGTCTGTTTATTGATCAGTCTGGTTTATGCACCTTGGTCAGTTTTGCTGGTCTTAATTGTTCCAGTATTGGCTTTCCGACTGGCATAACAGAGATTTGCGTGATTTTCTCCTGAAAAATGATAGATTTCCAGAACTGAGACAGGGATTTTGACAAAATTAGCCAGTTTTTTAACTGCTAATTCTACCCTGCCCCAGTCAGCCCTTACGGGGGTCTTTTTTTTTAGTCTGGCAGTTTGTACTGTGCTACAATCCGTTTAGCAAAATCGGGGACGTGATTATCTAGTTTTTCTGGGTAATTGCGTTTTACATAGAGATAGTTGCGGGTGTAGTGAGAGTCGATGGAAAAGCGGGCATATTCTAAGCCTTTGGGTCCAATGCGTTCAATAACTACCCCCATCATTTTAGCGGCCCACATGGGTATGGTGACTGCTTTATCGTAGGCGGGAATGCTCTGTTGAACGGCTTGGTGGCGATCGCCTTTGGAAGATACGGGTTGAGTGTCTAGTTGGTCTTGAATCAGATCGAGCATTTCCTGTCCGCGATCGTTACGAACGACGATCCATTGCCAGCCAAAAGGAGCCCCCATATATCCTACCACCAAATCAGCCAGAGAGTTCACATAATCAAAACAACTGAGACAGGAGGGGGCAAAAATATCTTTCAGTTGGTTAGTTTTCAAGCCAAAAAATGGGACGGTTTCGGTGGAACCATCTTCGTGCTTAAAGTGGACGCGGAAATCCTGCATAAATTCATAATGGACAACAGTTTCCGGCGATCGGCTAGTAGTTTCCAAAAACTTTTGTAGACCGGCGCGGGTAACATTGTCAACGCAGGGAGTACCGAGAACATAGAGTTTTTCTAAGCCCATTTGTTTCTCAACGGCGCGCAGGGCTTGGATCTGACATCCTACACCGATAACGAGTAATTTTTTCATGCCCGATCGCTCTACTTCTTCCAAAACTGATAAGTTAGGGGAGAGGGTCGGCTTGTTGACCCTGGCGGCGAGAACTTCCTCCGGGGTCCGGGCGAGGACTGGCATAGGTCCAAAGCGATCCTCTTTAGTATTTTGGACACAAACCACCCCTTCGACTATACCTTGGTTAAGCATCTCACAGGCGATCGTGCTGACAATGCCTGTCCACTGTGCCCCTGGTATAGGTTCTTTTTTGCGGGCGGCCATCATATCCTGATGTACGCCAAAATACAGGTCATCTGAGTTGTCTAAATTACGGGATCTCCCGTGGGCTTGTTCTTCGAGGTTAGCGATCTGTTCGTTAAGAAAAGCACAGGCTTCCTTGACATAGTGGATATAGTAGGTATCACAAAGACCGCATTCGCTACAGAGGGCTTTAGCGGGGCGACGGCTTCCTGGTTTAAGGGCTTTGGCTTTCTGATGCGAGCGAGGTTGCTGTAATGAAGTCATTGAAAGCGTGTTTGTTATGTGTAAGATTCAGTGGCTTAATTTTAGCATTGAGGCGACCACTTGGGGATTACCTGAGAATTTATTGTATAATGATAAGTGTCTTTTTTCACCCTAGGGGGAGTAATAGGAGAATTGATGAAGGGGAGATATCCTAATCATTAAAAAGGCGATCGCCCCCCAAATGTTTATTTTTTTATTAAGGGTTCTGAACTATTAAAACCGAACATCTGAGATGATGGATCACATGATTACTAACACTACCAAGAAACAGTTCAGCCAGTTCGGAACGCCCCCTTCTTCCCATGACGACTAAATCAGCATTCCAGGATAAAGACACTTCTCTAATCCAATAACCTGCCTCACCAATTTTATACTCAGATGTAGCCCGAATCCCCTCATGTTCACACTGATCTAAAAAAGTTTGTAGCCAATTTTTGACCTCCTCAACTTCCTTAGCCATTAGTTCTTGTTGCACCTGCGCCGCCCGTCCCAAACCCTGTCCATAAATATCCCCAGCAGAACCAAAAGCCAGAGGAGACAGTCCCACACAATGAAAAATCTTCAGTTCTGCCTGTTCTACTTTAGCGAGGTGAAATGCTTTTTGGAACACGAGCTTACTTTGGGATGACCTATCAATGGCCACCAAAATTTTAGAATATTCCATAACCCGAACCAAATACGCCTTAGATTCATCATACCCCTTTATTGGAAGTATCAAATGAAATTATCAAATTTTCTGTTATGATATAAGGTTGCACTACAATATATGAAACGATATCAAAATGACCCAAAACTACCGCATTACCCTTCTGTCAGGTGATGGCATCGGCCCCGAAATTATGGCGGTGGCGGTGGATGTCCTCAAGGCTGTTGGTAAACAATTAGACCTAAGTTTTGAATTTAAAGAAGCGCTCATGGGGGGAGTGGCTATTGATGCTACGGGAGAACCGCTACCAGAGGAATCATTACAGGCTTGTCGCGATAGTGATGCGGTGTTGTTGGCGGCGATCGGCGGCTACAAGTGGGATAATTTACCGCGTCACCAACGCCCAGAAACGGGACTTTTGGCACTGAGAGCAGGTTTGGGGCTATTTGCTAACCTGCGTCCGGCTACTATTTTGCCTCACTTGATTGATGCGTCATCTCTGAAGCGGGAAGTTGTGGAAGGGGTAGATATTATGGTGGTGCGAGAGTTKACGGGGGGTATTTATTTCGGTCAACCCAGGGGTATTTTTGAGACGGAGACGGGGGAAAAACGGGGGGTCAATACGATGGCCTATGGAGAATCGGAAATAGACCGGATTGGACGGGTGGGGTTTGAAACGGCGAAAAAACGCCAGGGTCGCCTGTGTTCGGTGGATAAGGCTAATGTTCTTGATGTTTCTCAGTTATGGCGCGATCGCATTACGGCGCTGGCGGCGGACTATCCAGAGGTGGAATTGTCTCATTTATATGTGGATAATGCGGCTATGCAATTGGTGCGCTGGCCGAAACAGTTTGATACTATTGTGACTGGTAATTTGTTTGGGGATATCCTCTCAGACGCGGCGGCTATGCTAACGGGAAGTATTGGGATGCTACCTTCGGCGAGTTTGGGTGCTTCTGGTCCTGGGGTGTTTGAGCCTGTACACGGTTCGGCTCCAGATATCGCGGGACAGGATAAGGCGAACCCGTTGGCTCAGGTATTGAGTGCTGCTATGATGTTGCGTTATGGTTTGGACGAACCGGCAGCAAGCGATCGCCTTGATTCGGCGGTGTTACAGGTTCTTGATTGGGGATACCGCACGGGGGATATTATGTCTGAGGGTATGAAGGCGGTAGGCTGTCGGGAAATGGGCGATATGTTATTAAAGGCTTTGTCTGAACAGGGTTGATTAAGGTTCCTTCATAATTGCGATCGCTTCGGGTGAGGTTAATTCTGGGGTTAATTCTGGGGTTAATTTTGAGGGAGGCGATCGCTATTTCATCTGGTGATTATACTTGTTAAGGTTGGTGGATTTTAAGTATGGCTACAAGAAGAGTTTTTTAGCATACCTGACAAACTCTTTATCATTTTTATGTTCAACCCAAAAATTAGCTCAATGTGTTACTACTGTTAAAGGTTTAACATTTATTTATAATGATAGTCACTGATAGGTAAAGGCTTAAGTTGAGATAATTGTTTAGCTCAAAATAGCGCTATGCTTGTCGGGTGAGTAATTTAGTAATTAATTCAAAACTGCCCACTATTCCTTAATTACCTGGAAACAAAGCGAACATTTTCCGTTTGTAAATTCACCGCAACTGTTACATAAGATCCGGTCTGATATCCTGGTTCAAATATCCCTAATGTAATAATTGAAACAATAATAGAAATCAGAAATTGGAGCCAGTTTATCCCATGAATACCATACTGAATTAAAATTTCGTTGGTATTTTTGTCTCGAGAAAATTTGTAACGCCATCTTCCTATAACTTTAGGGTTTTTATTTTTAATTGCTGTTCTAGCTTGACTTTCAAAATTAGGCATTTTTTTGTTAAGAATACTTTTTGCTCGTAGCTGCTCACTTTCGGAAACATGACTACAGGCTGCCAGCAACAATACTAGAGATGTACTGCTTAAACCCAGGATAAAATAACGGCGTGAATGAAGTGCTTTTGTTGACATTGTTAAATCTCCACTTTGCTCAATTACGACAATGCCACAAACTTTAGGTATTTGGCTATACTTAAAAATCAGATTATGACGGAAGTTTTGTGAATAAATATTAACTCAATGACGCAAAATGACGCAAAATGACGAGCATCAACTAAGGTATAATGATTAAATCGATTAGCCTGTTTAAGTTAAATGGATGTAACAAAAGTTTTACAATTGGCAGATCATCTAGTGTTTCAGCAAACAGAAAAGCACTTAGACGACTCTCAGCAAACTGTGATTAAGGGAGTATGGGAAGGTAAAACCTATGATAAAATCGCTGATTCATGTCACTTGAGTGAGCGTCATGTTAGAGATATTGGTTATAAATTATGGCAAATATTATCTGAAGCATTAGGTGAGGATATAAAAAAAAATAACTTTCGCTCAACCTTTGAACGGTTAGAATTTAACTCATCACAATTCATTAATATTAATAGCATAGAAAGTAGTCATAATTTACAATTTTATTCATATCCTGGTCAGCCCTCAAATAGGGAGCAAATACATGATGATATATTCCAGAAACTCGATTTAAGTTTAGCCCCTGAAATCATTGGTTTTTCTAACCGAGAAACGGAATTAAAGAGGCTGGAAGAGTGGTTATTGAATAAGGGAAAGAGTCGTTTGATTGCGGTGTTAGGAGTATCTGGGATTGGGAAAACGACTCTAGTTAAAAGATTTGTAGATCAGCACTTAGATAGATTTGAAGTAATAATTTGGAGGGACTTAAAATTTCCCGAATCGTTGACATCGCTAGTTAATGATTTATTGAAAGTTAGCGAAGAAGAACCAAAAGTAACTGTGAGCGATCGCCTTAAACAACTATTAGGTTTCTTGACGGAAAAGCACTGTTTAATCATCCTGGACGATGTACAAAATCTGTTTACGAGAGGCGCATTAGTCGGACAATACGAAAGAGACTATCAAGATTATCAAAACTTTTTCCGGGCGATCGCCGACTTAGAACATCAGAGTAATGTTATATTAATCAGTCGAGAGAAATGTCGAGAGATGGAGTGTTTAGATGAGCAATTATATCCCATAAAATCTTTAGAGTTATCCGGTTTAGAGGATGTAGAAATCCTGAGAAATATGGGAGGAGGACTGCTGAAGGATGAGGATAATTGGTTAAAGTTAATCCAATTATATCAGGGAAATCCTGGTTATTTGAAACAGATTGCTTTTATCATCCACAACATTTTTGATGGTCATGTCGCTGATTTTTTGGCCGAGAATAGCTTGATAATCACCCCAGAAATGCAGTTTGGTTTTCAGCAGCTATTTGAGCGACTCTCACCCATAGAACAGCAACTTATCTTAGAGTTGAGCCAGTTAGATAAACCTTTAACTAGAGAAGATTTAACGGAGAGTTTACAGTTATCATCAATGGACTTAATTAACGGGTTACAGTCCTTACAGCAGCGATATATAGTTACGAAAATTCGAGAAAATCGGCTGTTGTTTAAGGTGTGTCCGGTATTGAGGGAGTATCTGCTCTGTTGTCAACAGTGATAGGAATTGGTAGAATGGATTGGTATAGTGATGTGGCTAAAGAGAGAGCGAAGAGAGCGATCGCACCTATTTGGGATGTTTTAGGTATATGCAGCCGACAAAAAAGCAAAAGCAAGATGTTCTCACTTTTGCTTAACTTGTAATAATCTAGGGATGAGGGGATAATATAGGAATCACCCCTAGTTTGATTGTAGTTTACCTTCGGGACTGTTTACGTTTCCGGGGGGCGATCGCCGCCTCAGCCGGAAAACCAACCCTAGCGATCACCTGATTTTGACGTTCTTGTTCAAGGACTTTGAGTTCGGTATAGTCAACCCAGTGAATGCAATCAACCGGACAAGTATCGATCGCCTCTTGAATGACATCTTCGGAATCTCCATCCTGGCGAAACACTCGCGATCGGCCATGGTCTGGCTCAATATAGAATGTGTTTCTAGCCACATGAGCGCAATGCTTACAGCCAATACAAGTAGGTTCATCAACATAAACCCCTTTTTGGCGGAGTGTACCCCCCAACTCTGGCTCAAAACCAGAACGCTCAGGTGCATCCCGCAAAAACCCACCCAATTCCGGTTCTAACCCCGAACGTTCTGAGTGAGACTGTTGTGATGATGCAGACAATTGAGACATTAAGCACTCCAGCGTTGAACAACTAAGCGGATCGAGCCATCTTGATTATTGTGCTGTTCGGAAACTTGGAAACCTTGGGCGCTACTCGCGCTAACCACAGTGTGGAAAGCATAACGTTGAGTAACTTTTCTCAGGAAATGATCAACCGGGGTAGCTTGTTGCCAAAATTGCAAATCTGCCACCAGTTCATATTCCTGACCATTCCAAGCGAAGCCGATATCATAACCATTCTCTTGTTCGATAACCACTTCCGCCGCCATAGTTTGACCACGATAACCTCGAACCTCACGGGGTCCAGGTTTCCAGTCAATACCTAAATCAGTCAAAGCAGCTTTTAAAGAGGTGAGATTCCGAATTTGGGTTTTGATTTGGCTAAAGTGTGACATAGTTGGTAAATTGTGAATGAATTGCTTGAACGGTTATAGATAGAATTTACCAGTTACTCAAACCCACTTGAGCAGTGGCATTCTGAGACTGGTGATTCCCTTGGGCGAAATATTCAGAAGTTGTCTCCTGATTTAATACCACCCCTAACTCAGCTTCGATCGCCGCCGTAACCTCAGCACAGGAAGCACCAACAATTCCGGTGACTCGTTCCTGAACTCGGCCGTCGGGATGGATGATAAACTCTAGGGTTTCCATAGCTTAAATCGACTGCACAAAGTGGTCTAATACAATACCGACACCAGAGAAGATCTCTGATATAGGCAGGCTGTCAGCTAAATCAGATGGTTCTGACTGCACTGTTCAGACATCAGGGGTAATCAGTTGAACAAAAACCCCTGAGAACTTGACAAAAGTTATCAATGCCTGAAGCAGTAGGTTCATTATATGTTAAGTTTCGCGTAGATGCTCGGAACCGTCAAGGCATGGTACTATTGAGCCGATAACATCTACTTCCGGCTCTCTGTATTTCCCCTCTGAGCCTGGGTAGGAGACGGCTGGCAGGGATTGGTCAGCTTTGCTACTATCCTTAGTTGAGTGAACTCACCAGACCAAAGGACTCGTTAGAGCTATGAATGTACAACAAGCAACTGGTAAGCTGAAGCATATGAATCTCAAGTCTCGCCTGATTGCTGGCGGTTTGGGGTTATTGGTGGCTATTTCTATTCCCTTGATTGGTCACGAAACCTTGGCTCGTACCCGCAGTAAAAGCGATTACGAACAGCGACTTTTTGATGCCGCTTTGGGATTTACTCTCTATTTTGAGGGTGGCTTTAGTGACCATCCAGCAGATATTGGCGGCCGCACCTATAGGGGTATTCTCCAAACTGAATATAATGCCTATCGTGCCAGCAGGGGTTTACCTCCCTTGGATGTGCTACAAATGTCTGATGCGGAAATGCTGGAAATTTATGATGGCTATTGGAGAGGTAGCGGCGCTCCCGCAATGCACCCGGCTTTAGCGATCGTCATGTTTGACACCGCCGTTAATTTTGGCATTCATAATTCCATTACTTTTTTACAACAAGCCTTGGGGTTGCCACAAACGGGGGTATTTGATGCTGAAACTCGCGCCGCTATGGAACAGGGTAACAATAAGTTTACGGCTCTACAAATTGTTAATGAGCGCATCCTTTATCGTTATAAGCGAGTTCAGGAAAAGCCTAGTCAAATGGCTTTCTTTCATGGTTGGCTCAGTCGTGATTATAGTCTCTGGGGATATGTTAGCCAGATTCAAAATTAATTGATATTCTGGGATTTATAGCCCTGCGATAACATGGGTTAGAGAGATATATTCCGGTGCGTCAGAGTTGCCAGTATTTGTTTTTACCAAAAATCTGCTGGGTCTGACGCTACGGTACTATTTTGTATGTAGGGGATATCTTTAATCTATGAATGACAGCTTTTTTCAGAATAAACAATGGTTTTTTGACCGCTGGGCTCCTTTTTATGATTTCCTGCTAACAACGGTTTTCTATCAGGCTGTACATAAGCGTTTATTGGAGTTTGCGGAGTTTCCTAATTCGGCTAATATTCTTGATATTGGCTGTGGTACAGGACGACTGCTACAGCGTTTGGCTAAACAGTTTCCTGACCTTGAGGGGACGGGGTTTGACTTATCTCCTCAAATGATTAAAGAGGCTAAAAATAAAAATATCTATGGCGATCGCCTACAATTTCTACAGGGGAATGTTGAGGCTTTACCTTTTCCTGAGTCGAGTTTTGATGCCGTTTTTTGTACTATCAGTTTTCTCCATTATCCTCACCCTGAATTGGTGTTAGCAGAAATTAAACGGGTTTTGCGACCAGGGGGAGTTTTCTATCTGGCTGATTATACCGTTAATGATTGGACTGAATATCGAGAGGTTGCTGTCTCTCCTGGTAAGTTGCGGTGGTACAGCCGCAAAAAAAGGGAACAGTTGGCTAATACTGCGGGTTTGTCTTGTTTGAGTCATCACTACCTAATCGGTCCGGTTCTCCTCACTAAGTTTGTTAATTATTAACCAATGAACTCCCTCTTATTTTGACTTCCTCTCCGTCCGGGAGAGGCTGGGGAAAGCGGCTATGCACATAATCGCGTTTTTGTCAATAGGTGTAAAATCGGCCGTCCCATTTTCCTAAAAAACTCGTGCATCGCCAGCTTAATTTTTTCCTCAGAGAATAACTTTAAGCGCCATAGAATCAGGGTTGTAGCCTGTATTTTTGCATATAGACACAGTAACCCCTTGGGTGCGATTTATYTGAGTGTATCACAACCCCTATAATCTCGTCAACTATTTGCGAGCTATTAGCAATAAAAATGTAAYAAATMTTAACAATCTTTGTAATATCAAATTCATCTGGCGGTATGAATTAGTTAAACTTATGTTATGGGGGGTGAGCATGGCTGTTGGGGGTTGATGACCTAAACTTTCGCGGGGGAAACCGGATGATTATGGGGTTTAAAAGCTGGAAGATGCCAATATTCTGGGTTAAAATCTTCTAGGGAAGTCAGGACTTGATTAGCTTGTTGATAGGCGCTGTAGTCCATTTCTGGCGGTGGAATAGCCACAACACACATTCCCGCTTGTCGCGCCGCCATTACGCCAGCGAGGGAGTCTTCAAAAACTAGGCAATTTTCAGGTTTAGCGCCTAGTCGTTTAGCAGTAATTAAAAATATATCTGGTGCGGGTTTTCCTCTGGTTAATTCCGGGTCATCTCCTCTGACAATACAGCGGAATAGGGAAAACCAGGCTTGATGGGGTTGGGTTTTGGCGGTAAAGGGTCTGGTAGCAGAACTGGTGGCGACGGCTTGGGGGATATTGTGGTTGGCGAGGTGATGGGTAAGGCGAACTATTCCGGGTAAGGGGGGAACTTGGGGATAGTATTGATAGATAATTGCGTCTTTTTCCTGCAAAAATGCTTCGGCGGTTAGGGGTAATTGCAGGGTTTCTACAATTAAGGCGGCGGAGTCTTTAGACTTACGACCACAAAGTTGATATTGTAGGGTTCTATCAATGGTTTTACCATAACGGTTAGCGATCGCCTGATTGACTTTGGCATGGAGAGGTTCAGTATCTAATAGTATACCGTCAAGATCATAAATAACGTGGGTGATCGCCATAACCGATAGGGTGGTAATTGCCTTTAAGTGTTTGATATTCAGTCGAGAGACCCCCACCTCAGAAATAATTGAGGGGGGGTCAGTGACAATTAGCGAGCTACACCATGAGTGGCTTCTACATTAATGGGTTTGAGCAGATACAGGTTTAAGAACTGCCAACCATTAGAGATGTAGTGGGGTAGTTTTTGGAAGAACTTGACAAAACCAGGTGCGTTAGAATTAGCGATCGCACTTAGTTTCTCATTAGTCTTCACACAATGATCAAGACGTTGGTAGAAACTGGGGTGATTGACATTAAGGACAATGGGGAACACCCGACCAGCAGTTTCGTTAGTTTTTTCGATTACTTCGATGTCATAATCGCGAGCATTCAAGCCAATAGCTGCATAGAAGTCCGCACGCTGTAGGTCGTTTAGATACATAGTCGCGAACACAGACAGCAGGAAGAAGCGACACCATAGGCGAGCTTTCCAGTCGTTCAACAGACTAGGTTGAGACTTGAGCATGGCATCAAAGAAATCACCGTGGCGGTTTTCATCCTGACACCAGTTTTCAAAGAAACGGAAAATCGGGTAAATCCGGTCTTCTGGATGAGCTTCTAAATGGCGATAGATTTTGATGTAACGCCAGTAACCAATCTTCTCAGAAAGATAGGTAGCGTAGAAGATAAACTTGGGTTTAAAGAAGGTGTACTTACGGCTTTTAGTCAGAAAACCCAGATCCAGAGATAAGTTAAAATCGGATAGAGCTTTGTTAAGGAAACCGGCATGGCGTGCTTCATCTCGTGACATGAGCAAGAAGCACTCAGCCAATACAGGGCTTTTTTCTTTAAGGCGACGGCTGAGTTCTTTATAAAGCAGGAAGCCAGAAAATTCGGCGGTGCAGGAACGCTCTAAAAATTCTACAAAAACTTTCCGAGTTTCACCATCAATGTGGTCCCAGGACTGCTCAAATTCTTCGTCACGGACAAAGTGATGGCGATTGTAGTCAACGCGGAACTCTTCCAAGATCGCCCTGATTTCCTCTTCATTAGCAGAGATGTCCATTTTTTCCATCTCTTCAAAATCTGTGGTGTAGAAACGAGGTGTCAGGATGGTTTCCTTAGCTGGAGCCTTAACTCCAGGACGTATCTCCTCAAATGTGGGTTTTTTCAGGGAATCTACCATAATGCTCGTGTTTTATTAATTATTGCCAGGGACTTGGTGTGGGCGATGGGCTACTATGGGCTGTACATCGCCCTTTAGTTAAAATGACCAACCCTTTGAGGGCTGCAATCAAAAGCGTTTAATATGCAACGCATTCCAGTCTAGCAAGTAATGGTGTCGCCTGCACAATCAATTCCGTTAAGAATTGCTACACCCACTGATCTGCACCAAAGATATTTCAGATGTGCGATCATGGTTATAGTCCCTTGATGTCAGGACTTGGAGGTTATCGTGAAAAAAATTACCACGAGTTATATATTATGGGCGATCGGCTTGATTACTCCCATCAGTGGTTTACATCGCCTGTACAATGGCCAAATTGTCACGGGTGTAATTTGGATGTGTACTTTGGGACTGTTCCGAGTTGGCCAGTTGGTGGATGTATTTTTGATTCCGAGTATGGTGGAGGAATGTAATGCTAAAGCACAGGCGAGGCTGGGAGTTGCGCCGGACGGTTCCCCACTTCCCCACAGTAACCCGGTGACGTTAAATGTGACTGGGGACTTGCAGGAACGTCTGCGAATGAGATTACTACAGGCAGCGGCGGCGCGGGGTGGTAAACTGTCAGTTACTCAGGGAGTAATGGCAACTGGGGCGGACTTTGAACGGGTGGAAAATGTTTTAAATGATATGTTCAAAAGGGGTTATGTTACTATTACCAATGACCCGGAGTCTGGTATTGTGATTTATGATTTCCACGAGTTGTAAATATGTACGGAGTTCGCGGCGCTTTTCTGGATTTTGTTGATGAGGCGTTTGTGGTGTCTCCCACGGATAGCTATCGCTATATTCAGGATGGTTTATTAATTGTTGATGATGGCAAAATTCAGGCTTTCGGTTCCTATGACAATATCCGAACGGATTATCCAGAAGTGGAGATTATCCACTATAGCCAGAGATTGATTATACCTGGATTTGTTGATACTCATGTTCACTATCCACAAACGGAGATTATTGCTTCCTATGGTGAGCAGCTTTTGCAGTGGTTAGAAAAATATGCTTTCCCGGGTGAACAAAGGTTTAAAGACCCATTACACGCCCGCGAGGTGGCTGGGTTCTTTTTTGATGAATTGGCGCGGAATGGCACGACTACAGCGGTGGTAATGACAACGGTTTTCCCAGAGTCAACTCGGGTATTTTTTGAGGAGGCACAAAGTCGTAATATTCGGGCGATCGCTGGTCAGGTGATGATGGATAGGAATGCGCCTAACTCCCTACTGGATAACCCGGAAACTGCCTATGACAATAATAAAGATTTGATTAAAGAATGGCATAATCGCGGTCGGTTGTGCTATACAATTACTCCAAGGTTTGCGATAACTTCGACCCCAGAACAGTTGGAAGTAGCCGGACAACTAAAACGAGAATTTCCTGATGTGTATGTTCATACTCATTTATCAGAAAATCGAGAAGAATTAGTGACGGTTTCCCAATTGTTTCCTAATTGTCAAGATTATTTGGAGGTATACGAAAAGGCGGGTTTAGTAGGCGATCGCTCAATTTTTGCCCATGGCATTTATTTAAGCAATTCCGAGTTTAAACGTCTGTCCGAAGCTGGTTCAGCCATAGCCTTCTGTCCAACTTCCAATATGTTCATTGGTAGTGGATTATTTAATCTGAAAGAGGCGAAATCACCAGCGCACCCAATAGCGGTAGGTTTAGGGAGTGATGTGGGTGCGGGAACCAGTTTTTCCATGCTCAAAACGATGTCAGCCGCCTATAAAGTCACCCAACTACAAGAGCAAACTCTGTCGCCATTGCAAGCCTTTTATTTAGCTACCCTAGGGGGTGCTAAAGCGATTCATTTAGACTCATATATCGGCAACTTTAAGGTAGGTAAAGAATCCGATTTTATTGTATTAAATTGGCAAGCCACACCATTAATGGCATTCCGCCACCCTCAGCATAGCATAGAATCAGTGGAAAAACTCAACGAAATCCTATTTTCTCTGATGATTTTAGGGGACGATCGCAGCATTGATGCTACCTATATTGGGGGAAACCTAGCCTATTGTAACCATGATTATATGACCTGGTAGAATTGTCAAATTATGGAACATTTAATTGTTTTCACCCGTTACCCAGAACCCGGTCAAACCAAAACGCGACTAATTCCGGCGCTGGGTATTGAAGGCGCTGCGAAACTACATCGCCAAATGACCGAAAAGGCGATCGCCACAGTGGAAAAACTCCAGGAATTGCGTCCCATTTCCACAGAAATTAAATTCACAGGAACTACCCTAGTTAAAATGCAAGATTGGCTAGGGCATGATCTGTGTTATAATCCTCAAGTAGGAGGAGATTTAGGCGAGAGAATGTCGGAAGCATTCCAGTCAGCATTTAACCGTAAATATACCCCGGTAGTGATGATCGGAACCGACTGTCCAGCCATAACTTACCATATACTTAATCAAGCCTTCCAGCTACTCCAGCAGTTTGATATAGTCCTAGGACCCGCGACGGACGGCGGATATTATTTAATCGGACTATCAAGATTTATCCCAGAAATATTTGAGGGAGTGAATTGGGGAACCGAATTAGTCTGGAAACAAACTATTTCTATCTGTCATCATCTTAACATAGCGGTTGCTAATTTAACGGTTTTGACTGATATTGACAGACCGGAAGACTTAGAAAAACTCAGCAACTGTTAATCCGGTTATAGGGGTTGTAGCCTAGGCTAATATAGTTGAGATTAACCTAAGCTAGGAAATAGGCGAAATTTGCTAGGATTGAATATAGCCGGTATCTTGCAAAAACTGTGTTAAATCTGCTAACAAATCGGATATATTTCTGTCCTCAAAAAGCGATCGCACTTTCCGCCATCCCAACTCTCCCTGACCGAGGGAATATTGATTAGCCATATAAGCCGCCAGAAGCCCGCGAATCTCCTGATTTTGGCGGTATCGCTGTTCAATATCTCGCCAAACGCGATCGAGGCGACGGGTGACAAATTCCGGATAATTAGCAGTAACATTGTGCAATTGTCCGCCGCGATATTCCCAAACTTGTATCGGAACCTGTGATTGAGATTGTAGATTAAATTCCCGCGCAAATCGGTAATCATACCCCACAAATCTTGGTAAGCCATCATCAGTTATTTCGGTTAAATCATAGCGCCAAATACCCCAACTTTTAGGAATAATACCATATTGCCTTGCTAAGGGTCTATAATGATAAATAAGGGAGTAATAACCGCGACTTTGGAGGTCTATAATTAACTCAGGTTCCCGATCTCCATCTAAATCGATGGTGCGGATATCTAAAAATCTAATTGTATCCAAGTTACTAGATGTTAAATTTTTGAGGATATCTTCTGGGATATTATCATCTAAAACCACCTCTCCGCGCCGGGTCATTTTCAAGCTAAATTTAGGAGTAGGACGAGGGTTAAAAGCAAATTCTGCCATTAAATTATCAAATTCAATGTTTTTTTCAATAGGTTCTTGTGGGGGTAAGGCTTCAGCCTGTGGTTGAAATAATTGGTTTTCAGGAGGTGGAGAATCGGGTATTTGTTGAGGTTCTGGTGATGAGGTTTCGGGGGGTTTATTTAGGGTAATATCAGGGGTAATTGATGGGGTTTCGGGGGGGTCGGACTCGGTAACTGCTTCGGTTTCTGGGGTGGTCAGTGGCATTTGTGCCAAGGGTTGATCATCTACGGAAATGCGGGCAATATACTGAGAGGGGACTAAGGCATTTTCACCAAAGTTAGTGATAGCTTGACAGATGAATGTAGCGACATCAGCCCTAGTCGCCGGACGGTTAGGCTGCAATTGTCTAACATTAGGATAGTTAACGACTAACCAATTTTCGGTGGCGGCGGCGATCGCCTCTTTAGCATAATCAGGAATGGTGGCGCTATCGAGAAAAACATCTCCCAATTGTTCAGGAGATAACTGCTGGGGCTTAAATCCTAAACCATTACTAATGGCTACCAATGCTTGCACCCTAGGAATATTAACCAGAGGATTAAAAACGCTGCCGATATATCCTGATAAAAACCCTTTTTGACTCGCCCTATTAATGGCATCATAAGCCCAAAAATCTGTGGGTATATCGACAAAATTCTGGCGGCGGCGGGTGGGTTGTACTGTCGGAAATGCTTGATTAACCAGGGCGGCGAATTCAGCGCGGGTAATGGGGTTATTAGGGCGGAAGGTATTGTCACTGTAGCCGGTGATAATTTGGCGATCGGCTAATTCTTTAATACAAGGCTGCGCCCAATGGTTTTGGACATCTGTAAAACCAGCCTCCCCCATAGGGAAAGCTGGATTAGTTTGGGATGGGTGGGTTATCAAAACTGCGATCGCTGCGACTAAGGTAAGTATGATATGCCATCGATTGGTTTTCATAATTCGTTATTTGTTGCGTCTCTCACACCATTTACTTACCCTATTTTGTCTAACAATTGGCTGTTTGTGTGAAAAATTTTAACTTTCCGTGTTTTCGGGTATCCAACCTAGCAGTAAGTAGATGCAGCCTAAATAAAACACCGCTGGGATTAACATTCTCAGCCAGTCGAGATCAGCCATGATGATATTTCTCCTTATTGACCCTAAGTTACGTTGTTGGTACTACGGTTGAAGAATCCCCCTTTCAGTGTGGTTAAGATATTATTTATCCTGGGTCTGCTGACCCTAACCCTATATATTGACGGGCAATTCCACCTACTTCTATTATGGCTTAGTTTCAGGAATTTAGCAAAAAATTAGGGTGAAGTATGAATTATGGCGGGGGGTCGGTCCCTACTGCTGGGGGATGATTTCACCAAGTGGCCTGGTTTTTACCACCTGTTAAACGGTCAATAATTAACCGTAGTAAGGATAAACTAAAAACTATCCCAAATAGCACTAATCCAATGGTGCAGGCATAACCAATATCTAAGTTTTGAAAGGCTCTTTCATAGAGATAATAAACAATGGTTTTAGAGCTGTTTAAAGGGCCGCCCTGAGTCATGATATAAACTTCTTCAAAGACTTTGGTAGCAGAAATGGCAGAAATTATCGAGACTAAAACTATATAGGGTGTCATTAAAGGTAAGGTTATATCCCAATGACTTTGCCACCCGTCGGAACCGTCTAAACTCGCGGCTTCGTAAAGTTCGGCGGGGATAGATTGTAATCCGGCGAGATAAATTACCATATAATAACCTAACCCTTTCCAAATGGTAACTGCCATAACTGAAAATAAGGCTAAATTAGGATCGGTTAGCCAGGGAATACGGAATTGAGTAGATGAGGGGAGCAAAAATGAGGTAAAATATTGGAGAAGTTGATTAAGTAATCCATTTTCTGCATATAACCATTTCCAAGCTAGTCCGGCTACGACCATGGAAATGATAACTGGCACATAATAGGCAGTTCTAAACCAGTGAATACCACGGAGTTTTTGATTGACTAAAATGGCTAACCCCAAGGGTGCGATCGCTAAAATAGGAACGACTACGATTATATAAAGTCCGGTGTTTTTTAGGGTTTGCCAAAATACTTGATCTTGCCAAAGTCTGTGAAAATTACCCCAGCCTACCCACCGAGGTTCTCGAATTAAGTCATAATCAAAAAAGCTGAGATAAAAGGCCTGTAAGGACGGCCAAAATACGGTAAGGCTTAAAATTAGTAATGCGGGTAATAAAAATAAATAGGGTGTGATATTAAGTCGCGATCGCATGATAATCTTTGTGAAAAACCAGAAATCCGGAGGCAAACCGAGTTCCTGGAGAGAAACCCGGTTTGGGGGTAGGGTTCAATTATTGATGGTCAAATCATCTGGAAGAATGGAAGGACCATGAGGATAATTAACTTCGGCAACCTCGGAAAGATGACCAGTAGAGGAACGAACCATAGCCACTGCAGTCTGTAGAGCTTGCATTCTATCCATGACCAAATGATCGGGACTGAGCATTTCAAAAACTCCCAACTTCTGTAAGCGCTGTTTACACTGTCCAGAAGCGCCGACAATGAAAACATGACGACCGATATCAATAGCTTCTTTAATAGCATTTTCCAAGGCGAGAGAAGAAGTTACGCCCAACAGAGGCACATCACTCAAATCTAAAATGAGAACATCATAGCCACCAATAACGGCGTGTTCACGGGCGATCGCTTTGGATACACCAAAAATCATCGGACCGCTAAGGTGGAAAAGTAGAATGCGACCATTAGCCTGCTTGAGCAATGCTTTTTCATCAGCACTCAGAACAATGTTATCATCAGCATCAGTAATAGCTTTAACATCCTTAGAACGTAAATCTGTGAGGCGCTGAATAGTGAGGATATTAGCCACAAACAGCCCCAAACCAACAGCCATAATCAAGTCAACAAAAACAGTTAAACCAATCACCCCATACATAATCAAGGCAGCTTTCACAGATACCTTGTGGGCACGTTTCAAGAAGCCCCAATCGATGATATCAACACCAACTTTTAAGGCAATACCAGCCAAAACCGCCATAGGGATACTTTGAGTTAAAGGAGCCGCCCACAGCACCACAACTAACAGAATAATTGAACGGGTGAGACCGGATAAAGCCGTGCGACCGCCAGCTTGAATATTAACGACTGTTCCCATAGTAGCTCCCGCCCCAGGAATACCGCCAAACAAGCCAGAAGCGAGGTTTCCTAATCCTTGACCAATCAATTCTTTATCAGAGTCGTGTTGATAGCGGGTGAGACTGTCAGAAATCACAGAGGTGAGGAGAGCATCAATACAGCCCAACATCCCCAGTACCAAGGAATCAATTAACATGGTCTGAATTTGCCCTGCGCTAAATGTAGGAACTTGCAGAGAGGGAAGACCGGTAGGAATTTCACCAATTCGACGAATATCAATATCAGGAAAAGCAATTAAGGAAAATATTGTAACCGCAACCAAGGCTAATAACTGAGGAGGAACTAAGCGTTTTAGCTTACTGGGCATTAACACCAGAATGGCTATGGTGATGAAACCCAAGATAGTTTCAGAGGGGCTAATATTAGTCAGCAGTGATGGGATATTTTGAATAGTACCAATGACACCGCCTCTGGGGGGAGCCTGCCCCAAAAAAGGCCCAATTTGGAGAACTACGAGAATTATACCAATCCCGGACATAAAGCCAGAGATAACTGTATAGGGCATGAGGGTGACATATTTACCCAGACGCAGAAAACCAAATACAATTTGGACAATTCCTGCCATCATCACCACGGTAAAAGCCATGGCCATGCCGTTGTCAGGATTAGCAGCGGTGAGGCTAGCAATAACAGCAGTCATAACCACGGTCATGGGACCGGTAGGCTCAGAAATGAGGGTTGGGGTTCCCCCAAACAGAGCGGCAAAAAAACCAACTAGGACGGCTCCATATAAGCCAGCAGCAGGACCAGCACCGGAAGCCACACCAAAGGCTAGAGCCATCGGCAGGGCGATGATGGCGGCAGTCATGCCACCAAATATATCGCCCCGAACGTTTCTAAAGTGAATATGATTCAGGAGTTGCATAATCAGGGAAAACAGTTAACAACCAGGTATTTATCGCTATTCATCTATAAACAGGCTATTATTCATAGATTGTGATGAATCATATAGCTAAAATAAATATTTGTCTACATATTTTCTTAATTTTTTCTGATACAGCTACCCCTGACTAGCTTATAGGGTGTTTCAGTGCTTTAGGCTCGGTACAGGGGGCAGGGTGTGTTGGCTTGTAGGGTGCGTCAGATACAGAAAATTGGAATTATAGCGGTTCGGTGGATTGGTGAGGTACTTTTCAAAGCCCCTCTCCCCTATTGGGAGAGGGGTTTGGGGTGTAGACGCGCAGCGGCTTCTCTTTGAGTGGGCTGTACCTTATGGATATGAGAAACGCTATAATACCCAATAATTGATTGCTGACGCACCAGAAAATTGGGTCTGACTGGCACTACAGCACCTAGGAGTGATCGGGTTATGTGATGCTGGGCTGTTTTTGCTTAACGATCGCTAAACCTTCTTTAAGTGCTGTTAGGCGATCGCCCATCCAATAATTACCAGGAATTAACCCAGCAATTCCCAATTTTTCTAACCTGGATTTGACCTTACCAGTTGCACCAACTACAATCACATCACGACCGGCATCAATTGCCTCTTTAATGGAACTTTCAATAGCCAAAGAAGAAGTCACCCCCAAAATTGGCACTTCACTTAAATCAACAATCAACACATCATAATTATTAATAGCCTGATGTTCTCGGGAAATAGCTTTCGCCACCCCAAAAATCATCGGCCCACTCAAATGGAACAGCAAAACCCGGCCATTGGCAAAGTCTAAAATTTCCTTTTCTTGAGGAGTTAAAACAATTTGGTCATCGGCATCAGTAATGGCTTTAACAGACTGAGACTGAAACTCATTCAGGCGTTCAATAGTCAAGATATTGGCAATAAAGACACCGACAGCGACAGCTACCATTAAATCAACAAATACGGTGAGGAGAACTACACCATAAACAATGCCGGCTGCTTTCCCAGAAATTTGGTGAACCCGTTTTAAAAATCCCCAATCAATGATATTGATACCGACTTTGAGGACAATGGCTGCCAAAACTGATAAAGGAATACCAGAGGTTAAAGGTGCTGCCCATAAGACGACAATTAACAATACCACAGCGCGAGTAATGCCAGCTAAGGCGGTGCGTCCTCCGGCGTAAATACTGACGACTGTGGCTGTGGTGGCTCCTGAACCAGGAATACCACCGCACAAACCAGTAATTAAATTGGCTGTACCCTGACCGATTAATTCTTTATTGGAGTTATGTTCGGTGCGGGTGAGACTATCTGATACTAAACAAGTTAACAGACAATCAATAGAACCGACCATTCCTAAGATCATACCATTGACAAACATTAACCGCAAATCTTGTTGGGTAAATGTGGGCATTTGCGGTTGAGGGAAACCGGGGGTAATTTCACCAATGGTGGAAATTGTCCGAATTTCTACGCCACTAAATACTACCAAGGAAATGATTGTGCCAATGACTAAAGCGACGAGCTGAGGAGGTACAACTTTTTTGAGATGTGCTGGGTAAAAGAACAGAATAGCTAAAGTAATTAACCCTAAAAAAGTTTCCCAAGGATTAATATTAGAAATAATCTCAGGAAAATTTCTGATGACACCAATTACGCCACCAGAAGGGGTTGCTTGACCCAGGAAGGGGGATATTTGTAGAAAAATCAGAATCACGCCAATTCCGGTCATAAACCCGGAAATCACGTTATAGGGCAGCATGGTAATATACTTACCTAATTTTAAGACCCCAAAGATAATTTGAAAGATACCCGCGAGCATCACGACGGTAAAAGCCATGGCTAAACCGTTTTCGGGGTTCTTAGCCATTAATTCGGCTATTACTGCTGTGATAATGACGGTCATGGGGCCTGTGGGTTCAGAAATTAGGCTAGGAGTTCCGCCAAATAAGGAAGCAAAAAATCCGATTAATATTGCGCCCCATAAACCAGCGGAAGCCCCGGCACCAGAGGCGATTCCGAAGGCTAGGGCCATAGGCAAGGCGACGACGGCGGCGGTTAAACCACCAAAAAGGTCGCCTTTGAGATTACGAAAATGTATGGTATTAATAATCTGCATAAACCAAATATCCTTGTTTTTATGATGATGCTAAACCGTGAAAATTCAGCTAAATCTAAGTTAATTTAACTGAGGCAATCGTGCAATTAAAGGAACCATAAAACTGGGGTCTTGCTGCTTATCAAGATTTGGGCGCTGGTGCTACCGATGACTCCATGCTGAATGTGAGGTCAATTTTCCCCCAGATGGACCTCAGCAAAACGAGTCCCTAACCCTGGTTTACTCTGTATAATTAAATCATAATTTTCCGCACATTACTCTAAACAATCTACCCCCAATCCAGTTTTGTGAATCAAGTTAATTGGCTCTACAAGCAGCAGCTTTGCGACTTAGGTATTGAGTCCCCTTTGATAACTATTCCTGTTTGAGTTTCCTCTCACAGTCACCGGGGGATTATACCGGAGGGGGGTCAATCTTGAAAGAAGACTTAATTAATCTCAACATAAATGTTAATAAACCTATAGCCAAATCTAAAGAAAAGGCAAAAAAATATCCGACAATTTTATCATGTATAATAATCAATAAATATATCAAACATATAATCTAACTGGTAAAAAATCATGAATAACCACACCAGCAACTATATGGAAAACTCTGGAGCCACAGACCGCGAAGGGTCTGACCCGACTGTGGCAGGGGCTCCCTTTGATTTCGCTTGGGCAAACAGTATAGGGGGAAGTGGTTGGGATGGTGGTGCAGATATTGCGGTTGATCATGATGGTAATGTTTATGTTACTGGTTGGTTTCAAGGTAGCATAGACATCAATGATGACGGCAATTTTGATCTAATTTCTGAGGACGGAATTAGTGGGTTTATTGTTAAATTTAATCAGGCTGGCAGTCTAGTTTGGACGGAAACTATTGGGGGAAGTAATAGTGACTCTGCTAATGGCTATGCTATTACTGTTGATCCCAATGGCAATATCTATGCTACAGGAAGTTTTGGAGGTAGCATAGACATCAATGGTGACGGCAATTTTGACCTAGTTTCTGAGGAGGGAATCAGTAGTTTTATCATTAAATTTAATCAGGACGGGAGTTTAGTTTGGGCAGAAACTATTGGTGGGGATTATTCTCATACCTATGCGATCGCTGTTGATGTTGATGAAAATGTCCATGTTAGTGGTGTATTTAACGGTAGTGCAGACATCAATGGCGACGGTAATTTTGACCTAGTTTCGGCGGGAACTTTTGGAAATGTTGATAGCTATATAGCTAAATTCAACAGTGATGGGGGTTTAGTTTGGGCGCAAAGTATTGGCGGATCTAATTCGGATTATAACTATGGTATCGCTGTAGATAGTGATGGCAATATCTATAGTCTTGGGGATTTTCAAGGTAGCATAGACATCAACGGTGATGGTAATTTTGACCTAGTTTCTCAACCGAGTTTAGGAGGTGCTTATATTGTCAAATTTGATGGTGATGGTGGTTTAGTTTGGGCGGAAAGTCTGCCAGTAGATCAGATATTTGAATTTGGCTATGGGATGACTATAGATAGTGATAGCAATGTTTATGTTGCTGGTCACTTTTTTATCCCACTTCCCGGTTTAGATTATGGTGCTTATCTTGTTAAATTTAATAGTGATGGCGGTTTAGTTTGGGCGGAATCTCTGGGTGGTAATTTTGGCTATGGTCTGGCTGTAGATCCCGATGATTCTGTGTATGTAGCGGGGACTTTTGTAGATAGTTTAGACATTAATAACAATGGTATTATTGACCTGGTTTCTGAGGGAAAATTGGATGCTTATATTGCCCAATTTAATGGTGATGGGGGTTTAGTTTGGGCTACTAATATTGGCGGCATTGATAACGACTATGGGAATGGTATTGCTATTGATAATGCTGGCAATCTTTATGTGATTGGTGAATTTCAGGGCGATATTGATGTCAATGGTAATGGTAATTTTGACCTAATTTTTGGAGAAAATAATGATGTTTATGTGATCAAATTTGAGACTAATAACCCCATAGAATCTGACCCGGAACCGATTAACCCTGATGATTTGAACCCAATCACGGAACCTTTACCAGGATTCCCTAATCAGTTTTTTGGTACTGACAATGCTGATTTCATTGCCGGTAGTATGTCGGATGAAATATTGCTAGGTTTTAAAGGTGATGATTTTTTATTGGGAGAACATGGCAATAATTTCCTGTTTGGAGGTCAGGGTAATGATACCTTGGTGGCTGGTAATGGTAATAATGAGTTGTGGGGTGATAAAGGTAATGATATTCTCTATGCTGGAACACAGGGGATAGATACTCTGCGAGGGGGAGAAGGTAATGATATCTTCATGTTATTTCCAGGGGATGGCTATAGTGTGGTGGCTGACTTCCAAATTAATCAAGATTTAATTATTTTACCGGGAAATGCGAGTAATTATTATCTGGGTAATTTCCCACAGGGATTAACTAATGCTACAGCTATTTATGAAAGGGGAACTGACCAAATGGTGAGTATTTTAGAGGGGGTAACAAATGTGAATTTAGAAGATAGTAATATCTTCCGGTTTGCTTGAATGAAAAATAAAAGGCGGGTTATATGGTGTCAAATAACGACAATATACCCGCCTGCATATTTGGAGAGGTTTTGGGTTCAAAATCTCTCGCCGACAACGATACTGCGGACTTCTCCATTGCGACGAATGACGGCTTCCTGGTTAGCAACTGATGATAAACTCCAGCCGCTGGCTGCAATACTTTCACCGACATAAATACGGCGCGCTACTCCATTGACTTCAAATAAGGCGGCGGAACGATCGCCTAATTCCAAAATCCCGACTAAGGTATGAATAGCAGCAGCGGGGGAAGTAGTAGTATCTGGTGACACGGCGGCTGTTTCTTCAGGAGGCGCAGTGGGGGGGGTAGGAATTGCTGGAGGGTCAGGAATGCTGACGGGAGTAGAGGCGGTGGTTTCCTCGGTGGTGGTGGGAGCCGGAGAACTAGAGGCGGTGGTTTCAGGAACTACCCCCGATGCTTGACCCCCTGGGGTAGTAGCCTGTGGCTGTGGTGCTGGTTGTTSATTTTGCTGATTTTGGGCTTGCAGACTAGCCATGACTTGATTAGACAAGGCTGCGGTCTGATTAGAGGCTTCTTGAACCGCCTCAGCGACTCGGTTAATGGCAGCAATTAAATTATTGGTATTAGCGAGGGCGGCGGCATCAGGGGCTGGGGCTGGGGCTGGAGTGTCAGGAATTGCTAGGGTAGGGAGTTCCATCATTGGGGGAGCGCCGGGGATACCTTGAGCCATACCTGGTTGAGTAGCGCCAGCTTTGTTGCGGCTAATGGCTTCAAGCGATCGCTGTAAATAATTGACAAATTTAGCATCTGCCTGGGTTTGTTGGCTCAATTGAGGATCTACGGCTACGGGTGCGGGGGCAAACAGTCGCCCTAGACCGCCTCTAGTTGCCATCCACAGGGACAAAGTAACGACCAGGGAAGCACAGGCGGCGGCTAATAGAATTCTATCAAAGGAATGAGAGCGATCGGCGTTGGCATCGCGCAGTTGAGTTTCTGCGGAAATAGCCACCTCACTATCAGCCTCAGTTTCCACCGAAGGCAGAATAATCTGAGGAACCTTAATAGATTGAAGTGAGACAAACTCCGGCTGTACAGGGTCTTTAGGCAGCTTAGTTATACCACTGAGACTGCGATCGATATCCTGAAAGATGTCATCAATGAACTGATCGGCATGAACATCGATCGCCAATGGTTCCATTGGTACTTGTTCTGCTAAATTGACATCAGAGTTTTGACGTTGGATTTCCTGAACCATCCCTTTATATCCTCCCGACCCATTGGATCAACCTATATCGATTAATATTATGCGATTGTTTGAACCGATCGCCGTTTCTATGATTAACAAATTTTATCTAAAATTGGGTTTTAACTGTCCTAGGGACAATTATATATCTGTCCCCTTGGGTATCTTTAGTGATTACATAAGGATACCATAATCGAAATATATGCTGCTAAGGACGATAAAGATAGCGATCGCCCAATAACATAACTACAGACCCAATTAACTTATGATGGATAACTCTAACCTAACCGCCCAGTATCAATCTGTTCAATCCTTGCCCGAAATTTGGCCAATTCTCGCCCAACAGATCCCGCAACAAGTCGCCCTATTTAACCCCCACAGTCAGCCAGAAGTGCAAATCACCTATAGCGACCTGTGGACTCAGATCCAACAATTTGCCGCCGGACTACAACAATTAGGAGTTGAACCCGCCGAGGACTTACCTAGTCGGGTCGCCTTATTTGCTGATGATAGTCCCCGGTGGATGATTGCTGATCAAGGTATTCTCACCGCCGGGGCTGCTAATGTGGTGAGAGGTGCGACCGCCGACCCCCAAGAACTCGCCTATATTCTCCAAAATAGTGGGACTACCGGGTTAGTGGTAGATAACCTAGCCCTACTCCACAAGTTAGAAAAGGCGATCCAAGATTTGCCGATTCGGTTTGTGGTGTTGCTGTCTGATGAAGACATAACTGCAGAGGATAGCCTCAGTATACCGATTGTCAATTTTAGTCAACTGATGACTAAGGGTGAGGATATGACTTTGTTAAATCCCCCCACTACGAAACTGGAAGATTTAGCGACTCTGCTTTATACCTCTGGGACGACGGGGAAACCCAAGGGGGTGATGTTAACTCACCGGAATTTTTTGCACCAACTGATTACTATTGCTGATGTGATTGCACCACAACCGGGGGAAATTGTCCTGAGTATTCTGCCGACTTGGCATAGTTTGGGGCGGAGTGGACAATATTATTTTCTGTCCCGGGGAACGATGGTGATTTACACTAATATCCGCTATTTTAAGCAGGATTTGCAGGAGTTTAAGCCTCAGTACATGGTTAGTGTTCCTCGCATTTGGGAATCGATTTATGAGGCGGCGCAGAAGCAGTTTCGTGATGGACCCGCCACCCGGCAAAAGTTGGTTAATTTCTTCTTTGGAATGAGCAACCGCTATATTGAAGCCCGCCGCATTGTACA
Organism: Arthrospira sp. PCC 8006; assembly: GCF_046480465.1. Classification (NCBI taxonomy): domain Bacteria; kingdom Bacillati; phylum Cyanobacteriota; class Cyanophyceae; order Oscillatoriales; family Microcoleaceae; genus Arthrospira; species Arthrospira sp. PCC 8006. The sequence continues at coordinate 13,277 of NZ_PKGG01000010.1, read as the reverse complement.
AAAATTGACAATTCCCGGACAAGAGAGTAACAATAACTCATCGACAGCTTTGGCTAAATTGCAAACTATCGTGTTAACTCCTGTTCACGCTTTGGGGGATAAATTGATTTATCAGAAGGTGCGCCAGGCTGTGGGGGGAAAACTCAAGTTTGCTATTAGTGGTGGTGGGTCCCTAGCCATGCACTTGGAAAATTTCTATGAAATTGTGGGAATTGACCTGTTGGTGGGTTATGGGTTAACGGAAACTGCTCCGGTTTTGACGGCGCGACGACCTAGCCATAATTTACGGGGTTCTGCGGGGCGACCTATCCCTGAAACGGAAATTCGGATTATTGACCCGGAGACTCGCCAAACCTATGAACCGGGACATAAGGGGTTGGTTTTGGCGCGGGGTCCCCAGGTGATGAGGGGCTATTTTCAAAATCCCGAAGCGACTAATAAGGCTATTGACCCGGAGGGGTGGTTTGATACGGGAGATCTCGGTTGGCTGACTCCTCAGAAGGATTTGGTGTTGACGGGACGGGCTAAAGATACGATTGTGTTAACTAATGGGGAGAATATCGAACCTCAACCGATTGAGGATGCTTGTGTTCGTAGTCCGTATATTGACCAAATTGTTTTGGTTGGTCAAGACCAGAAGTCCCTGGGAGCGCTAATTGTGCCTAATTTGGATGCGCTGAAACAGTGGGCTAGTGGGCAGGGTTTGGGTCTGCAAGTACCTGGGGAAGAACAACAGGGGGAGGCTGAAAATGCGATCGCTATCGATAGTCAACCTATACAAAGTCTGTTTCGTCAGGAGTTGACCCTACAGGTGAAAAACCGCCCTAGTTTCCGACCTGATGATCGCATTGGTCCGTTTAGGTTGATTTTGGAACCCTTTACTATTGATAATGGCCTACTGACTCAGACTTTGAAAATCAAGCGCCCGGTTGTAATGGAACGTTACCGCGATATGATTGACGAGATGTATTAAACGGGGTCAGCAGTTAAATATTGCCTCAACCATGGCCGGTTTGATGGCCTTTAGGCAACTAAGATAACCTCTGCTGGGTTGCGATCGCCTAACTCTTGTCAACTTCTGAACATAAGTTATTGGCGATCGTTATGATTATTTCGTGGTTTAGACTGTCTAAAACACCCCCTGACTCTCGATTACTGAATTGGTGAAAACTACAGGACACTATACATGGAGATTTCTAAAAATCAACTGCTTCTCAAACGTCCTATCAACGTGAAAGCTGTGGTTACCCCTCGCTGGAAAGAAGAAGCACAACAACAGCTACAAGCTCAAATTAATCAGCTTGATAGTCAGCTTCAACAACTGGAAATGCAAGGACAACGCATGATTGGGGAACTCAAAAAACAAAGCCTACAACCTCCTGGTCCAGAGGCTTTGACTCAAATTGAGAATATCCAAAATCAGGTGAATGAACAAAAAAGTAAACTTCTTGATCAGAAAAATCAGATCCTCCAACAACTTCAGCAATTGCAAACTTTGGAACTAGAACAGGAAGTCAGCCAAGGTCAAATTGAAAGTGTATTTACTGTGGAAAAGGGCGATAACTTAATCCGTAAAATGCAGGTAGAAATTCTCCTGCGAGATGGTGTGGTTGAGGAAATACGCGGTGATATTTAATTAACTGAACGGCGGCAGGCCCTCTGCAGGCTCTAGCCCATCAATCATTAATGATTGCCTATTTTATCCCATCCTATTTTAAAATGGGGAAACATGGATATAAATAGGTTGACTAGCCGCTAAAATTGATGGCTGGCTTTTCCTCCCCGGTATTTTTATGCCGGGTTTTCCAAGCTAATAGGAGGCTATTATGATTCACGAAGTGTTTATGCCCGCCCTCAGTTCGACTATGACAGAGGGTAAAATTGTATCGTGGCAAAAATCCCCAGGCGATCGCGTCGGGAAAGGGGAAACCGTCCTGATTGTAGAATCCGATAAGGCTGATATGGACGTAGAAGCCTTTTATGAAGGCTTTTTAGCTACGATTATTGTTCCTGAAGGGGGAACCGCTGGGGTCGGTCAAACGATCGCCCTCATTGCCGAAACAGAAGCGGAAATTGAGGAGGCGAAAAAACAAGCCACCGCCACCGCTACCACCAGCACCACTACCCCACCACCAAAAGCTACCCCTACCCCCTCTGTAGCGACCCCAGAACCAGTGGCGGCGACGGTTGCGATAGAGAATACGCCTAGCCGTCGTAATGGTCGCATTGTGGCTTCTCCTCGCGCTCGCAAATTGGCGAAACAACTTAATGTAGACTTAAATAATCTCCAGGGTACTGGCCCCCACGGTCGCATTGTGGCGGAGGATGTGGAAGCGGCTACGGGAAGGGCTCAGACTCCTACGGTTGCACCTCAACCTACTGTTTCCCCTGTTGCGACTCCATCACCTATTTCTACCATTCCTACCCCCGCACCAGCCCCGGTTCCCTTGGGAGAGGTTGTGGCGATGAATACTCTACAAAATGCGGTAGTCCGCAATATGTTGGTGAGTTTGCAGGTTCCTACTTTCCATGTGGGCTACACTATCACTACCGACAACTTGGATAAACTCTATAAGCAGGTTAAGTCCAAGGGTGTGACGATGACGGCTTTGCTGGCTAAGGCTGTGGCGATCGCTATACAGAAATATCCTATTGTCAATGCCAGTTATGTGGACTCTGGTATTCAGTACAATAAAGGCATTAATATTGCTGTAGCAGTAGCCATGCCGGACGGGGGGTTAATTACTCCCGTACTCTCCAATGCTGATCAGATTGATATTTATTCCCTCTCTCGCACTTGGAAAGATTTAGTCGCCCGCGCCCGCAGCAAACAATTACAACCCCAAGAATACAGCAGCGGAACTTTTGCTCTCTCTAACTTGGGGATGTTTGGGGTCGATCGCTTTGATGCTATTTTGCCTCCCGGTCAGGGCTCAATTTTGGCGATCGGTGCATCTCGTCCCACCGTGGTTGCCACCGATGATGGCATGATGGGAATTAAACGGCAAATGCAGGTTAACATCACTTGCGATCACCGTATCATCTACGGCGCAGATGCCGCAGCTTTCCTGCAATATCTCGCCCAACTGATTGAAACTAACCCTCAATCATTAACCCTGTAGAAACCCATCTAATGTTGGGTGCGTCACACTGAATCATTACCTGGTCAAACCACCAATGTGATGATGTGACGCACCAGCCAAAAAAGTAGGGTGCGTCACACTGAATCATTACCTGGTCAAACCACCAATGTGATGACGTGACGCACCAGCCAAAAAAGTAGGGTGCGTCACACTGAATCATTACCTGGTCAAACCACCAATGTGATGACGTGACGCACCAGCCAAAAAAGTAGGGTGTGTCACACTGAATCATTACCTGGTCAAACCACCAATGTGATGACGTGACGCACCAGCCAAAAAAGTAGGGTGCGTCACACCGGATCATTACCTGGTCAAACCACCAATGTGATGACGTGACGCACCAGCCAAAAAAGTAGGGTGCGTCACACCGGATCATTACCTGGTCAAACCACCAATGTGATGACGTGACGCACCAGCCAAAAAAGTAGGGTGCGTCACACTGAATCATTACCTGGTCAAACCACCAATGTGATGATGTGACGCACCGACTCAGGACAAATTTTACTAATAGTAAATTAAAGCAGATGAAAGCCATTGTCATGAGCAAAGTTGGAAAACCCGAGGTTTTGCAACTCCAAGAAGTCCCCGACCCCCAAATCAAAACAGCCACCCAAGTTTTAGTCCGACTCAAAGCAGCCGGAGTTAATCCTATTGATACCAAACTCCGCAGTCGGGGCACATTTTATCCTGACCAAATGCCCGCTATTTTAGGCTGTGATGGTGCGGGGGTAGTTGAAGCTGTCGGTAGCGAAGTTGAAGATTTTGCCGTTGGTGATGAAGTCTATTTTTGTGATGGCGGACTCGGCGCACAGACCGGAAATTATGCCGAGTTAACAGTGGTAGAAGAAAAATTTATCACCCGGAAACCTATTTCCCTTGGCTTTGCTGAGGCTGCCGCCGCACCTTTAGTATTAATTACTGCTTGGGAGGCTTTATACGATCGCGGCAGGTTACAACCCGGACAGCAGGTGCTAATTCATGCTGGGGCTGGAGGTGTTGGTCATGTCGCTATTCAACTAGCTAAACTGCAAGGGGCAGAAGTAGCCACTACCGTTAGTTCAACCGAAAATGCCGCTTTTGTTCAGGAGTTAGGGGCTGATTTAGTCATTAATTATAAACAGGAAGATTTTGTCCAGGCTATTCTGCATTGGACTCAAGGTGAAGGCGTAGATTTAGCCTTTGATACAGTCGGGAAAGAAACATTTTTTCAAACTGTTTACACAGTCCGCAATTATGGAGATATTGTCACTTTATTAGAGCCTGATTTTAGCATAGGTAATCTCAAAGATGCCCGAACTAAAAATCTGCGGATTTCTTTGGAATTGATGTTAACTCCCATGCTGCAAAATCGCGAGGATGACCAGTTAGACCAAACTAAGATTTTACAGCAGTGTGCCAGGTTAATTGATGAGAATAAGTTGAATATTTGCCTTAACCAAACTTTTCCCCTGGCGGAAGCGGCGGCTTCTCATCAGTTATTGGAAGCTGGGGGAATGAAGGGGAAACTAGCCTTAGTTATCAATGAGAATGATGATGATAATCAAGGTTAGTTGGTGTTAATGAGGCTAATTAAAATTGCCCTGTGTGTTCTGCTGTTGACTGTTTTTATGCTGCGTTCATCCCTATCTGTTCAAGCGGCAAATGGTCAACCAGAACCCACTTTATTGAACCTAGAATTGCTCCAGGAAAGGCTAAATAATCCTAGCAATATTGAGGGAGTCGCTGCCATTAATTTACAGCATTTAATTATTGATATACGCCCCGAAAATGCTGAGTTTAGGAATCAGTTTTATCGACTATTACAAACTACACTTAATCAGTCAACTAAACCTCTGGGATTAGATTTGAGTTATTCTCAAATTAAAGGAGATTTTAATGGGGGTAACTTGGGGGTGAAAGTTCCCCTAATTGAAGAAACTATTAAATCTGTATTTTCCCAGGAAGAAGTCGAGCAAATCAAATCCAAATCAGTCAATTTATCGATTTTTAAATCTCCTCAATCTTCGTCAACTTCTTTGCCTAAATTAACCGTATGGCGGGGACGATTGAAATTAGAAGAAACACAATTTCATGGCAAAGTTGATTTTCACAATACGTTTTTTCTCAAAGGGGTTGATAGTCGTTCTGCTAATTTTCATAAAACTGCTAATTGGTCTGATTGTCGGTTTAGTTTGTTGGCGAATTTTGGCGGTGCTAGTTTCCGAGAATCTGTGAATTTTCAACATGGCTATTTTATCACATCTGCACAATTTAAGCAAGCCGATTTTGAAGGATTAACTGACTTCCAAGGTAGTCATTTTCAGGGGGGTAATTTTTCCAAAGTACGATTTCATGGGGCGGCGGATTTTGACAAAACGGTTTGGGATGAAAGCACAGATTTTAGTGAGTCTTGGTGGTCGGATAGGGGGAGTTTTACTAAGTCTATATTTAATGCCTCGGTGAGTTTTAATCAGTCTCGATTTTCCGGTTCTATGGATTTTAGAGATACTCGCTTTAGTGAAAACTTGAATCTCCGAGAAGCCAGTATTGAGGGATTAATGGATTTTAGTGATGTGGGTTTTAATAAGGGTAAAATGTTGAATATTGACCATTTTATGTTTGACTCTAAATCTGCTCAAATCATGGGAGATCCCGGAATAATTGGTCAATTTATAACTGTTCCAACTCTTCAGGGGAATGAGAATTTACTGCGAAAGTTGATTAGAAATTTTCGGGAACAAGAACAAATTGTTGATGCTAATTATATCGAGTTTTTGCGGGCTAAATTACGATTAAATACTTTGTGGGGACGGATTTTTGGGGTGAATATTAACACCGCTTCCGCTTCCCGGTTGGTGGCTATTGGTTTTGAACCAAAACAGGCGGAAACTATTGTCCGAGTTAGGGAAGAACAACCTTTTCGGAATTTGGTGGAAATTCTCAGGCTGGAAGGTATTAATTTAGCGACTTATATTAAGGTATATAATCGAGCGATCGCTAATAGTAAAGAAGCGACTATAGCTGATAACTATAGTAGTTGTTGGCAGCGTTTTTTGAGGATAACTCATCTCAAATATGGGGTCGAAAAACTGTTAACTATCCAACAATGGTTACAGTTGGAAATTTTGCTATTGTTAACTGGATATGGGACGAATTTCCCCCTGATTTTTGGGGTGGGAATAGTGGCGATCGCCTATTTTGGCTTATTGTTTTGGCTGGTAGATCGGGTCAGACGCTGGCGACCATCTCCCATTCTTCCCACCGCTTTAGAAACTACTTGGATGTTGGGAAGTTATGCTATATTTACGGCGATCGGTTTATTAGAAATTTTCTCCGCTTCTACTCAACCAGGACTTACCCTCCTCTGTTTAGGTGTGTTTCTCCTTCCTATTCCGGGTCTAATTTTAGGCATTATTTATCGGCGCGGACGCTATCATAATTTACTGAATACCTCCTATTTGACAGAAGATGGTAGCCTGCGACAGTTACGATTAATGATTGGTCGTCTTCCCATAATGCCGCGTTATCCTCTCTTCCGTGAAAGGTATTTACCGATTTTATGGGATCGGCGTTGGAATTGGTTAAATTACTATGATTTCAGTTTGAATAATTTGCTAAAATTTGGCTTTAATGACCTGCGAATGCGTGATGAATTTGTCCCCGGTTTAGTCACCACTTTAGTTTGGTATCAGTGGAGTTTAGGAGTCCTCTATTTGATTCTGCTATTATGGACCCTTTCTCGCACCATCCCCGGGTTAAACCTATTAATTTATTTAAAATAATTATCTGCTAGGGGGGGTTATACTCTCAGTGATTAATTCAGTGATTAATTCCGTTAACCTGACTAAACCACCCCCTAATTAGGTCAGACTAAGCAACTATTTAACTGCTGCTTAATTTCCTCGCTGTTGAGATGACGACCAATAAAAACCACCTGGTTTTTAGATTTTCTCAAAGTTTCCCCTAGTTGAATATCATACCGGGGACCGCTGAGTTGAAAAATATAGGGTATTTCACTCTCGCTAAACCAGAGAATCCCTTTAGCGCGAAATACTCCAGTTGGCATTTTTTCAGTTAAAAATTGCTCGAATTTCTTGACATCAAAAGGGCGATCGCTTTCAAACGCAATAGACACAAAACCATCATTTGCTAAATGATCGGAATGGTGATGATGATGATGGTGGTCGTGGTCGTGGTCGTGGTCGTGGTCGTGGTCGTGGTCGTCGTGGTCTTGATACTCTTCAGTAGGCGTTAAACCCACATCCAAAATTAACGGTAATGGAACCCTACCATATTCACTTCTAATAATTCTTGCACCCCGTTTAACGGTGCTAATATAAGCCTCCAATTCTTGCAGCTTCTCAGCAGTCGCCAAGTCAGTTTTATTCAGGATAATCATATCACTGTAGGAGATTTGTTTTAAAGCCGCTTCACTGTCAAAGTGATCTGGCGTAAAACTTTCCGAGTCCACCACACCAATCACAGAATCCAGGTTAGTTAAATCTCTTAATTCCGTACCTAAAAACGTTAAAATAATCGGCAGAGGGTCAGCCACCCCTGTAGTTTCAATCACCATATAATCAATGCGATCGCTTCTTTCCAGAACCCGATAAACCGCATCAACTAACCCCTCGTTAATCGTGCAACAAATGCACCCATTGCTCAACTCCACCATATCATCATCAGTGGAGACAAGCAACTGCGAATCAATATTAATATCCCCAAATTCATTAACCAAAACCGCAATTTTCAAATTATGCTTATTTTCCAGAATTTGATTAAGTAAAGTCGTTTTACCACTCCCCAAAAAACCCGTAATAATTGTCACAGGCATTCCCCGCTTAGGTAAATCTGGAATCAAAGCCGATGATGATTGTGTTGCTCCGGTCATAATCTCCAATTACTCCTATTAAATACCCAACTAAATTATATAGTAATTCCCTGATTAATCATAGTCAACTTTGCAAAATTTAACCTGATTAGAATAAGGATTATATAAAGTATAGGTAGCCGTACCCCAATCGCGACCAACCGCCCCCACTCCGATAACTTTTTTATTTTTCAATTCCACAGTTTGGGAAGGTTGTTGTTCATCCAAAGTTAGAACCGTAGAAGCCACCGAACCCGTCGTCAATTCATACTCAAAAACCTGACCAGACCGCCCACAAAACAACTGATTTGCGCCAACCCTTTGCAAGCGATCCAACATTTTCCAAGCCGGGGTATCAACCGTCAGTTCATCACTCACCCCTACACTACTTCCATGAATTAACAAACAGTCCAATTCTAAAAACCCAAAATTCTGTTCTCGCAGCCATTCAACCGTTTTCCGAGAAACCGATTTCCACAATAACTTAACCGTATCTCCCCCATATTTGTTCAGCAATTCATCACCCTGTACATTAGTCCCCAAACCATACAAATTAAAACACTGTTCCTCCCACCACCCCAGACAAACTTGGGGTTGAATTTCTCCCAACTCATCGGAATTTCTGACCATCTCAACCAGCAATTCACTGTTAGGATTAGGACCCACCAAATCCCCCAAAATATAAAACTGTTCAATCTCAACTTGGCGTTTAATGATATCCTTAACAACTGCTTGATAAGCCACCAAATTTCCTTCAATACCGCTTAAAATAGCCCACATTTCTAGTTAACCATAACTTAAAAGTAAAATAAGGTGTTGAGTTAGGCGCAAACCCAACCCAACTATTGCGATCGCCAAATGGCGAGGATAAAATCCCCAAAAACTAGCTAAAATTCGGGGTATGGCGAATCAAAGACATAAACTCTTGGCGAGTTTTCGCATCCTCAGAAAACACCCCCCGCACCGCACTGGTAGAAGTCCAAGAACCCACCTTTTGTACACCGCGCATGACCATACACATATGGCTTGCTTCCACAACAACAGCCACCCCTTTCGGCTTGAGTAAACCCTGTAAAGCATCCGCAATTTGAGCAGTCAATCTTTCTTGAACCTGTAGCCTTCTACCATACATTTCACAGATACGAGCCACCTTAGATAATCCGATAACTTTACCATCAGGAATATAAGCCACATGAGCGCGACCTAAGATAGGCAAAATATGGTGTTCACAAGAACTAAAGATATCGATATCTCGCACCAAAACCATCTCATCAGTATTCTCATGAAATACCGCACCATTTAGCAGTTCATCCAGAGACTGATGATAACCAGAGGTCAAAAACTTTAAGGCTTTAACCACCCGTTTAGGGGTATCTTTCAAACCTTCCCGGTCGGGATTTTCTCCCAGCCCTAGCAGCAAAGTCCGCACAGCTTGACGCATTTCTTCCTCAGAAACTACAGGTGCTGCTTCGGTGCTAAAATTGGGTAAATTGCCATTAAGACTGGTCGGAATTTCCTTAGCTAAAGTCATGTTTTGGAGTGAAAGTAAACTACAATTGGCAGGCTTAATCTACCCGGACAATTGGGCAAAATAATAATTTTATTATAACATATATTTGCCCAAGTTGCCAGGTTTTTGGAAACTTATTTAACGTTGACAAACATGGGTGGGGTCATCAGCTTTTTCGGCATATTCCAACCCCTGAGATAAACGCCAAGCAAAAATAGGCGGTAAACCCTTCTCAATAATAGCGGCACAAGTTTTGCGATAATCATACTCAACCTCTCGGAGAGTAACCTCTTGGGTATCGGTATCATAAATCACATAGGTAGCATTAGGGCGACCGTGGCGAGGTTCCCCGACAGAACCCACATTAATAACCCGTTTTAAGGGAGTCTGAAAACTGCAATCCTGTTGATTCTCACCCCCACTTATATGGCGGATTTTAACCTGTAGTTGACCCGCTTCTAGCTGTCGGATATAGGGAACATGGGTATGTCCGCAAAACAGGACATCAGCATCAGTAGACAAAACTCTTTCTAACACGGTAAAAGCATCCATATTGGGCATCAAATACTCATGGTTGCTATGGGGAGAACCATGAACAAAACAGAGATTATCCTTCTTCAAACTCAAAGGTAATTGAGCCAAAAATTCCCTGGTTTCTGGGTAGACATTGTTATTAGTCCACTCATGAGCCAAGCGCCCCCTTTGTTCAGCTAATAGGGATGGATAACTGCATTCACAAGCATTTAATCCCTCGACAATATCCTCATCCCAACATCCTTGAACGGTGGGAATATCTAAGGAGCGAATTTGCTCAACTACCCCATGAGGAAAAGGACCATAACCGACCAAATCTCCCAAACAATAAATTTGGTCAGCTTTTTGTTTATCGATATCTAACAAAACTGTATCCAAGGCTTCATAATTACCATGAATACAAGACATGACGGCAATTTTCATACTAAAACCTCCGGTTCCCTAGCTAATGACTCTTGCATTTGTTGCTGATAATAGTGAATATGAGATTCTGGTAAACAGCAATCTTTGAGAGTTTGTGATATCCCCTGTTTATCTAAGCCTTGACCGATAATTTCAAAGCCACTAAATCGGTCAGGTCTCCCGGAAGTGTGGATAGGTAAATCAAGGGCGACAAACTCCCGATTGGCTGTACCAAAGACAAAATCTCCATAAATTGACTCACCACTAACAATATCAAAAATTCCTTTAGCCCTAATTACCTGACCGTATGCTCCATGAATGAGTTCAAACCAAAACACGGTCAAACTCGCCCAATCGATAATTTCGCCGGATAGTAACCCTTGATGAATTTGCACATCATCAGATATACTCTGCCACAATTCTTGGCTGGGGGCTACATCTGAATTACGGTCAATTATTTGGTCTGACCAATGCTCAAACTCGGAATTTTTCAAGGATTTAGACAGGACAGCAATCCGTTGACAATCGAGGTTATTTAACAAGGGTTCAAAGTTGGATAGTTCCCAATAACAAGGCAATTCAATATAAACATTAACCCCGGATTCAATTAAAGTTAATAGTTCGGTTTCTTGACCACGAGATAGGATGTGCAGATTCGGAAATTCTGTGGCTAAACAGGTTTGATCAATGCACACCCCATTAATCTCTGGGGTGAAATAGCACTGTGCTTGGGGGTTTTGGGCTATCTGTTCTCGAATCCAGTAGGTTTTCCCAGCACCGGGGGGACCTGCGATCGCAAAAATCATGGGATAACAATAATGATAATCATTATCATAGTAACATAACACAGGATTCGAGAAAATTCCCAAAAATATGTTCGATCGCCCTTTACCGAGTTTCATTGACCTAGCGATTGTGGGCTCCGGTCCCCAAGCCCTGACGTTAGTTACCCATATATTGCAGAAACGCCAAAAATTCAGAAATCGATTTATCGTCTTAGACCCCAGCGGGACTTGGTTAGAACAATGGCGACATCAATTTAGGGCCCAGGAAATCCCCCATTTGCGATCGCCAGCAGTACATCACCCCGACCCCGACCCCTATAGCCTCAGACGATTTGCTGAGAATAGGTCCATGGAATTGTTCCCCCCCTACGACCTACCAGGAACCCAGCTATTTGAGGATTTCTGTGGTCAGGTAGTGAAAAAATGGGAGTTAACAGACCGGGTATATCCGGGAAAAGTCAGCCAAGTGCTACCCATTCAATGGTCCCAAAAGCCCAGATTTCAGATAGTTTTAACTGATGGTAGTTCCTTAATTGCGCGCCGGGTAGTATTAGCAACGGGGGCGGCGGTTCCCAATATTCCCCAGTGGGTAGAAGAAATCAGGACCCCCTATCCTCCCAGTAGCCTTTGTCATTCTCAACAGCTTGATTTGCGGTTAATTAAGGCTCTGTCTGGAGAAGATATTGTAATAGTGGGAGGGGGTTTAACCAGCGCTCATTTGGCTATGGGGGCGCTCAAACGAGGCGCTATGGTGACATTAGTAGTGCGGCGACAGTTGCGCGAGAGGTTATTTGATGCGGAACCGGGTTGGTTAGGGCCAAAATACCTCAAGGATTTTGAAGCCGAGGACTGTTGGTATAGTCGTTGGGAAATGATTAAACAGGCTCGTGATGGGGGTTCGGTGACTCCGGCGCTGATGTTACAGTTAAGACGGGCGGCGCGTCAGGGGAAATTGAGGATTTTAGAAAATACTGAGATTCTCGGCGCGCTTTGGGAGGATGAACAGTGGCGAGTGAGGGTTAATGGGGAAGTTTCACTAATGTTTAATCGGATTTGGTTGGGTACGGGAACTCAATTTAATGCACACCAAGATAATTTACTGGCTGATGTGCTACGAATTTATCCCACGGAGATAATTAATGGTTTACCTGTCCTAGATAGTAATTTGCGGCTTCCTGGGTCTCAATGCTTTGTGATGGGGGGATTAGCGGCTTTGATTTTGGGTCCGGTGGCTCGGAATTTATCGGGGGGAAGAATGGCTGGCGATCGCCTAGTTAAAGCTATTATTAAGCCTAGTGTTGCTATCTCGTAAACCCAGAAGAGGCGCTCAATAACTCTGAAACTGTGGGACGTAGCTACGGAGAAAGAGTTAGCCACATTTACCGGGGAAGCTGAGATGCTTTCCTGTGCCATTGCACCGGATGGGGTGACGGTAGTTGCAGGAAATAGTGTGGGGCGGGTGTATTTTCTGCGGTTGCAGGGGATGCGAGAAACCGGGTTTCTGGGCTGTCGGTTTGCGAGTGAGGTGTTAATCAACAGGCTAAAACCCTAAGCAGAGAGCCAACCCGGTTTCTGGATGCAAAGCCTCCAAATTTGATAAAATGCGATCGCTCAAAAGATGAAACCATGCTATAAATCACCCTAAACTAGGACATCACTGCATAAATTAAATCCCCGTCGGGTTGATCATATCGGATAAATTGACCCCCCACATTTATTAAATAAAATGATGGATAATATACTGCTTGATGGCTTTGGGTAGCCTGTAGAGATTGTCTGGATTTTCGAGCCAACAACGTCGCAGCAAAGATTGAATCGAATTGAGACAATCTGCGGGAGGCATTGCCGCCATTTCTAGCAACCCCCCCAAGCTGATCGGTTCCCTTTCTCGGGCTAATAAACTTATTACTTGTTTTTCAGTTTCCGACAGGCGATCGTACTGTTGCCGTAAAATACACTTCAAATCTTCCGGCAACAATAAAGTATCATTTTTCAAAATATCGGGGACAAACCCGCCCAACTCTTGAATCTGGCTGGCGACACTTTTCACCCAG
>NZ_PKGG01000128.1:0-14979 GCF_046480465.1 Arthrospira sp. PCC 8006 | reverse complement strand
AAGGCGCTGCGGGTGCGTACTTGTAGGGCATTTTCGTAGCGGCGAATCGCCTCCTCGATATTGTCGGCTCGCTCTCCCCGGATGCGGTAATTGTAGGCAGTCGCCAAGTTATTTTGAGTATCTGCCCAATCGGCGCCTTGGGTGCGGACCTCTAAGGCGGCTTGGTAGCGGCGAATTGCCTTCTCAATATTATTAGCTCGCTCTCCCCGGATGCGGTAATAGTAGGCATTCCCCAAGTTATTTTGAGTATCTGCCCAATCTTCGGGAAAGGCGGTGGGGGTGTAGACTTCTAAGGCGGCTTGGTAGCAGCGAATYGCCTCCTCAATATTGTTGGCTCGCTCTCCCCGGATGCGGTCCTTGTAGGCATTCCCCAAGTTATTTTGAGTCATTGCCCATTTTTCAGGAAAGGCGGTGGGGGTGTAGACTTCTAAGGCGGCTTCGTAGCGGCGAATTGCCTCCTCAATATTGTTGGCTCGCTCTCCCCGGATGCGGTAATAGTAGGCATTCCCCAAGCCAATTTGAGTMTTTGCCCAATCTTCGGGAAAGGCGCTGCGGGTGCGGACTTCTAAGGCGGATTGGTAGTGGCGAATCGCCTCCTCGATATTGTCGACTCGCTCTCCCCGGATGCGGTAATAGTAGGCATTCCCCAAGTTATTTTGAGTATCTGCCCAATCTTCGGGAAAGGCSCTGCGGGTGCGGACTTYTAGGGCATTTTCGTAGCAGCGAATCGCCTCCTCGATATTGTCGGCTCGCTCTCCCCGGATGCGGTAATWGTAGGCAKTCCCCAAGTTATTTTGAGTATTTGCCCAATCTTCGGGAAAGGCGCTGCGGGTGCGGACTTCTAAGGCATCTTTGTAGCAGCGAATCGCCTCCTCGATATTGTCGGCTCGCTCTCCCCGGATGCGGTTACGGTAGGCAATCCCCAAGTTATTTTGAGTCCTTGCCCATTGTTCGGGAAAGGCGATGCGGGTGTAGACTTCTAAGGCGGATTGGTAGCAGCGAATCGCCTCCTCCATATTGCTGGCTCGCTCTCCCCGGATGCGGTAATGGTAGGTAACTCCCAAGTTCATTTGAGTATTTGCCCAATCTTCGGGAAAGGCGATGCGGGTGTAGACTTCTAAGGCGGATTGGTAGCGGCGAATCGCCTCCTCCATATTGCTGGCTCGCTCTCCCCGGATGCGGTCAGAGTAGGCAATCCCCAAGTTCATTTGAGTCATTGCCCAATCTTCGGGAAAGGCGATGCGGGTGTAGACTTCTAAGGCGGCTTCGTAGCAGCGAATCGCCTCCTCCATATTGCTGGCTCGCTCTCCCCGGATGCGGTCAGAGTAGGCATTCCCCAAGTTATTTTGAGTCGTTGCCCAATCTTCGGGAAAGGCGCTGCGGGTGCGGACTTCTAAGGCTGCTTTGTAGGCAAGAATGGCAATTTCCAGATTATTGGCTCGACTGCCTAATGGGAAATCACTAATATCATCGGCAAAATTATAAAGGTTTCGGGCTAGGTCCTGATTTTTCTCAATATCATCGGGGTCGAGTTGGGAGTGAAACCATTGGCGGAGGGTTTCGGCAAAATCGAGGTCGAGTTGGTCTTGGTATTTTTGGAAAATGGTATAGACGGCTTTCCCGCTTAATCCCCTTTTTTTGGCTTTCAGGATTTCTAACCAAATCGCTAAATACTCAGGGGATATCGCCTCAACGGTCGGGTTAGAGGTTCCCGGAGTCGGGGAAGTGAATAAAGGGGTGTTGAGAAACCGCCATAGATTTTGCCATCTCTCACGCCAACTCGACATGGTTCCGCCTCCGGTGAGTCTTGGTTCGGTGGTGTCGGTTCAGTGAAGCCTCGCGCCACCGCACCTTGATTGTACCCCACCCCGCGACTCTTTGAACACCCCCACCAGGTTCACAAGTCACCGGAAAACCGAGCCAAAAGCTCCTCCCGTGATAACTGCCAAATCAACTGTGCTTGCTCCAAGGGGGGAACTTGAATTAACCCCTCGATAATCTCAGCTAATTCTGCATCCACCGCACCAAATTTAACTTGTAACATACTTTCAAGGAGCGATCGCTGTCCTTGTTGGATACCTTGTTGGACTCCTTGCTGGATACCTTCTTGCTTAACAGTTTGTAAGCGTTGTAAATACAGGGGTGATAGTTCCATAATTAACTCCCTCTCTTCTGGGGCTAAATTTTGCCGCGCTTCTAGCATCGCGCGCAGGTTATACAGTAATTCTAGCGTGGTTTCTCGGGTGGGATTATCTGCCGGTAGTTGATACAGTTCTTGTAAGGCTTGTTTTTGGACTTTCCCCTTCCCTAAAATCCGCAACCATAGGGTTTCTGGTGTCGGCGGTAGTTGGTGGATGACTATAATAGCGCTTTTTAGTCCCTTGGGGAGAAAGTACACCCCACTCATCCAGTTTTCCAGGTCTACCGTAACGCCAAAATCTGCTAGAATGGCGGGGGAGGCGGTGGGGGTCAGAATCCACAACTGGGGTAATTGTGCGGGAGTGAGCCGTCTTTTTTCCCGGGTGGCTTGCCGTTCCAATTCCGCTATCAGGTCTAGGAGCTTCACCAGACAACTGCGAATTTCTCTGGGTTTAACCGCATTGCTAAAGGGTTCAAAAATCGCACTGGTGGTGGCTAATCTTCCCAATAAGCCTAGGTGACTAGCCTCGCCGATGTTTTCGGGGTGGGGGGTGAAAAATATGTCAATTTCTCGCCGTTCTGAAGCCATGGTTTTACTGGTTTCAGTTTGACCTAATTGCATCAACAGTTCCTGGATATATTGTTTGGTGAATTGGTCGTAGATAAATCGGGTCATTTATAGGTGTTTTCGAGGTCTCTCATTGTTCATTATACTCTGGTCTGGTGTGCTGCGGTCTCCCTGACTCTGAAAAACCGGCTTTCTTGCATCAACTCCCTTCTCCGCCACAGTAATATATTTAGGTCAGATGTGGCGATCGCCTTTGAGTTATGGGTATTTTTCGGGATGCAAATGCCGATGATATTTCACAAACTATTATATCATAGTTCGTGATTATTAGGGTTACCTATTCGATAAATTTACGGCATTTTCGCTGATGCTGGGGGGGGAGTAATTCCCCATTGGTTTAGGCGTTTATCTATATTTTGGAGGATGGTAAAATCTCCCGCTGGGAGGGGGTGCTTTGAACTGCCTAAATAACCTTGTGGCGGCGCTTCCTGGGGTTCTAGGAAGCTGAAAGCCTCCCGAAATGCTTGGGGGGTGGCTGTGATGGGTGCGTCAAAATGGCAGGGAATAATCCGGTTAAAATTCCACTCGCAAACACGATCCGCCCAGGCGAGGGTTACTTGTGGGGAGCGATTCAAGATCAGGGTTTGCAGAATGGGAGCCACTAATATATTGCCGTCTCCTCGCAGGGTGTTAAAGGCTTCTTCCCAGCCCGATCGCCACTGGAAGGGAAATAAACCAAAATAGGCTTTTCGAGAGCGATCGCTGGCTTTTAAAGCGTCACTGAGAGCTTGTTTTAATGGCAGTGGGTCTAATGTATCTGGTTGGAAATACAGGGAAAATAGGGTAATTCGCTGCCATCCTTTTTGGCGGGTGGTCGGGTGATCTGCCACGGTTTGAAAGGCATTATCTCGCGCGTGGAATAGGAGAGGATACGGCTCGAGTTGCACTATGGCGGGGGGTTGTTCGGGAATGGAAATTATGGTATCTGTGAGTAATAAGGTTTGCGATCGCCAATGGAAAAAGGCGACTTCCCCAAAGGTTCCTAACCCTAGATTAATCGGACCTAAAATGGCATAACTAAACTCACGAGAAAAGGGAGTTTCCGAACAATCTGCTGGTAAAATATGGGTACGTTTGGCCGGTAAACCTAACCAACTCAAGGGTAACTTTAACGGATAACTCCATTGCTCTGGAGCCACAAAAACCTGGGCTTTGGGAAATTTCCGCGCAAAGGGACCGACAAAAACTTTATGCTCGAGACCGGAGGTGGTGGGGAGGATAATATAGCGCACCTCTCCATATTCAGCCACTAACTCATTCACCAGTCTAACACATTCAGGAGTAGGAGCCACAGGAGCATAAACTAATAATCCCCCCATATCCAACCGAATGACGGTCATGCGAATGGGAACCACCACATAGAGAATACCTTGGATCTGCTCAAAAGTCCAAATGCGATCGCTAACCACTTCTCGGCGAATGGTGCGACGCTGACTAAATGGGTAAAGGGGGACTAAGGGCCACCATGGCCAACGCCAGTCTGAGGAGTGACTGAGGGGGTTAGGGTGAGCAGGTTGACTTTCCACTGGTCTTAAAGTTCATAGCACTTATTAGAGGTTATCAGAAACCTGGTTGAGAGGCGAAAATTAGATAATACTTAATCATGATAACTAAGCGATCGCCAAGCCATGTCCACAGCCGCCGATATCCTTATCCTCTCCAACGGACCAGGAGAATTAACTACCTGGGTGCGACCAGTCCTAGAAGCTATTAGATCTCAAAATAGCGATCGCCATAAAGATCTGAGAATTTCCCTAATTCTATCACCCTGTCCTCACGCTACCGGCAAGGAAGTAGAAATCGGGCGATCGCTTTTAGGAATTAACCGGGTTCAGGGTTCCCAACATTTCTGGAAATTTTTACTGTTAGGAAAAACTGCCCAAAATTGGGATTGGCGAGAAAAGGGTTTAGTATTATTTTTAGGCGGCGACCAAGCCTTTACCCCCATCATTGCCCGCCGCCTCGGATATCAAAGTATAGTTTACGGAGAATGGGATATCCGTTGGTGGCGGTGGGTTGACCAATTTGCGGTCATGAAACCGGAAATCATTAGCCGTATACCTGACTTATACGCCTCAAAATGCACTGTTATAGGGGACTTGATGGCTGATGTGACTTCCTCCCCCACCCCGGAGGAAATCAAGCCTTACTCGCTGCTACAGCCACCTCTGACGGAACTTATTGCTCTGCTTCCGGGCTCGAAAATGGCTAAACTGGCTCAGGGTGTACCCTTGACTTTGGCGATCGCCGAATATATCCACCAGCGCCGCCCTCAAACTCAATTTATCATTCCTGTGGCTCCCACGGTGGAAGTCTCCACTATTGCACAACTGGCTAACCCTGAATATAATCCCGTGGTTAATTATTTCCCTGGTGTAGCCGCCGATCTCCAACAGATAGGTGATCAATTCATGCTACAAACTAAAACCGGGTTACAGGTCTATCTGTATACTCCCCACCCCGCTTATTCCTTGCTTTCCCGCTGCTGTTTCGCTGTGACTACGGTGGGGGCTAATACTGCTCAATTGGGTGCTTTAGCTATACCTATGGCGGTTTTACTTCCGAGTTATCAACTTGATGCTATGCGATCGTGGGATGGTATCCCGGGAATTTTAGCAAATTTGCCTGGTGTTGGTGGCCTCATGGCTAGGGGAATTAATAGCGCCGCACTATGGTATATACAGCGCACTGGTAAGTTATTGGCTTGGCCGAATATTTGGGCGGGGTCAGAAATAGTCCCGGAATTTTCGGGAAGGCTAAGGC
Organism: Arthrospira sp. PCC 8006; assembly: GCF_046480465.1. Classification (NCBI taxonomy): domain Bacteria; kingdom Bacillati; phylum Cyanobacteriota; class Cyanophyceae; order Oscillatoriales; family Microcoleaceae; genus Arthrospira; species Arthrospira sp. PCC 8006. The sequence goes on along the minus strand of NZ_PKGG01000128.1, from coordinate 9,449 downwards.
CAGAATTTATTGGCGATCGCATCTTGGAATATTTGCAAAACCCCCACCGTCTCGAAACTATTAGCGATCGCTTGCGACAGGTCCGGGGACAACCTGGAGCCGCTCAAAAATTGGCTAATATGGTAGTTGAAATGTTCGAGAGTTGATTAATTATTATCTATTGTAGGAGGTTCAGATGGGATATGCTATTGATGTTAGCCAGGATAATTTTCAGGCGGAAGTTATTGATAAATCCTGGGAAACTTTAGTGATGGTGGATTTTTTTGCCACCTGGTGCGGCCCTTGTCAAATCATGAAACCAATACTAGAGCGACTGACGGGGGAATACGATTTTATCTTAGCCAAGGTCGATGTAGATCGCAATCCAGAATTAGCCAGTCAATATCGCATTGAGGGGGTTCCTGATGTCCGCATAATTACCAAAGGAGAGGTTAAACCTGGTTTTGTCGGTGCGATATCAGAACTTCAACTGCGGCAAATATTGGCAGGATTTAACCTGAAATCATACTTGGAAAATGGATTAGAAGCTATTGATAATGCTACCAATTCCGGCAATCTGAAACAAGCCAAAGATTTGTTTGATTTTTTGTTTGAAAAATATCCCAATCATCCCGAACTAATTATTAAAGCTGCTCAGTTTCTGATTTCCGTTAATCAAATTGAAGCCGCCCAAAAAATGTTGGCAACTATTAGACCCGATAACCAAGAGTTTTATGCTAAAGCCCGTGCGGTGGAAAAATTGATCGAATTTCGAGCCGCTGCTGAAAACCCTGGAGAAACCGAAATCGAACAGCTTTATGCTCAAGCCTGTCAGCATATCATTAATGAGGAATATGAGGCGGGTCTTTCATTATTTCTAAAGATTGTCGGCATTAGTCGTAAATATCGCGAAGATGGCGCTAGAAAGGCTATGGTGGCAGTGTTTGACCTCCTCGGCACAGACCATCCACTTATCCCTCAGTATCGTAAGCAGCTTATGCTACAATTGTATTAAGCCATCGGTAGGCTATCGATAGGCTATCAACAGTTAAGGAAATTAGGGTGCCAGACAACAGCCAAATAGTGAGGAGTAGTAATTAATTAATTGATTCACGGGTGAGGTGATAACTGGTTATTCAGCTATCCTAAAATTGTTAATAATTACCTTCGTGATGACCTATGAATAAAACACTAGCTATTTTGGGAGAATTAAGCGATCGTGACCTGGACTGGATTATTGCTAATGGTCAGCAACAGCAACTTGAGTCTGGCATGGTTTTAATTACAGAAGGTCAGCTAATTGAAGCTCTTTATATCGTTCTTGATGGTACATTGGTGGCATCAGTAGCCGCCTTGGGAAATCGAGAAGTGGCTACACTGGGTATAGGAGAAGTTATCGGAGAAATGTCTTTTGTTGATGGTCGTATGCCTTCAGCAACAGTTACCGCCAAAGAACCTTGTTTAGTCTTATCGGTTCCTCGTGAAAAATTATCAGAAAAATTGGAGTGGGATGCTTTGTTTTCTCTGAGATTTTATCGAGCAGTAAGTAAGTTTTTGTCCTATCGTCTCCGAAATACTGTGACCCAGTTTGGTCAACAAAAACCCTTAGCTTCGGAAACTAATAGTTCTACCACAGAAATTGAGCAATCTCTCGATGAGGACGGATATCGGTTTCGGGAAATTATACAACGTCTGCGAGGTGAATATGTAGTGCCAACCTAAACGGGATGCCTAAGACCAATGGGGAATTTTGGCGATCGCCCTAGGTAGAATTTGAACAAGATCCGGTTTTGGGTTAAAATATTAAAAGCGGATTTAGTCAAGAGTGCTTCCATAATGACAGAGCAGATCAACGAAAAACTCTCCACTCCCAAAAGCCTAGAGGCGATGAAACGATTCGCCGAACAGTATGCTAAACGAACTGGAACCTATTTTTGTGCTGAACCCTCAGTGACAGCGGTAGTAATTGAAGGACTTGCCAAGCATAAGGATGATTTAGGTTCCCCCCTATGTCCCTGCCGCCACTATGAAGATAAAGAGGCAGAGGTCAAAGATGCTTTCTGGAATTGTCCTTGCATCCCCATGCGGGAACGCAAAGAGTGCCATTGTATGCTTTTCTTAACCCCAGATAATGATTTTGCCGGAGATCAGCAAACCATTGAGATGGAAGTGTTAGAAGAAGCCAGAAAAAGCATGGTTTGAGCTACCATATCACCAGTAACTAGGGAACAGGTAAAAGTTATTTTACCCCCCTCTAACTCCCTCTAACTCCCCCTTATTCACAGGGGGATTATATTATTTATGTAATGTCGCGGGTTGTGCTATAGGTAAGGATAAGACAATGGTTAAAGATATTCCTCCTGAGTTTTGGCAAGGAATTAATGAGTTTAATCAAAGGGAATTTTACGCCTGCCATGATACTTTAGAAGCTATCTGGATGGAAGCCGGAGAACCTGAAAAGCGGTTTTATCAAGGCATTTTACAAATTGCTGTTTCTCTGTATCATCTCAGTAATGATAATTGGCAAGGAGCAGTTATTTTGATGGGGGAAGGAATTTCTCGCCTGGGTTACTATCAGCCGAGTTATTTTGATATTAATGTCGATAAATTAGTGACGGAAACGGCGACCCTATTAAAGGCTTTGCAAGAATCAGGCAAGGAAAATGTGCAGGATTTTAGAGAAGGTTTGGAAAACCATAAAACTGGGATTTTGCCAACCATTGAAATTTTAGATACTACGTCTTTATAGGTTGAGCGTAATGGATTAAAAAAAACTTGGAAAACCGAAAATATATATCCCTTACCTATTCTTCATTGGGACAGTCAAATGCTGGCGCTTAGTCTGCTAAAGCTAACTTATCTTAAAGCTGCAACTTTTTTCTCCAGACGTTCCAACAAAGTGATAATTTGTTGGGAAAGAGGTTCGATTTTGTGAACTTCCTGGTAAGCTGATTCCACTTTACCCAGACATTTTAGGGTAATGCTATTTTTAGCGACCTGGTGAAGTTGACGGTGAACTTTTTCTAAGGACCTGATTTCCGGGCAATTGCCATATTCAGATAATCCTTTACCATAAAGCCACTTTCCCAGATAACAATCATTGTGGGAAAGCAAGCTGACATCAGGAAAAGTCTGTTCACTATCAGAGAGAAACCGACGGAATTTCATCTGTCAGAGGGTGTGTTGGGCTTTAACTAGGGACAAGTTAATCATTTTACTTGGGTTCCTTAACTAACAGGTTTTATTATAGCTTAACGATTCTATTTTAGGGAAAATTACTTAATGTTTTGTCATATCAAATAAGCCCCCAATATGATAGGATGGTTGTGGTGAATCAATCATCACAAGCGAACTAATATGACAATGGACGGTATGTCATCTACGGTTACATAAGAAAATATCCCGCCATTAGCTTGGATTTTTCCAGAGATTGTGTCAAAGTTAATCGGGAAATTAGGTTGTAAGGTAATATGACAAAACTCCGGGTTGGACTGTTGTTTGGTGGATGTTCGGGAGAGCATGAGGTTTCCATTACCTCGGCTAAGGCGATCGCCAATGCACTCTCTATAGACCCAAACCCCAGTAAATATGAGGTAGTCCCCATATATATAGAAAAAAATGGGGTGTGGCATAGAGGGACGGAGGCGGAAGCGGTTTTAGAGTCGGGTCAACCCCTAACAGTGACAGGGGAAGTGATACCAAGCGATCGCATTCCTAACCCCGCCACTGTCAAGGATATAGACCTTTGGTTTCCAATTCTCCACGGTCCCAATGGTGAGGATGGCACAGTTCAGGGTATGTTAACCTTAATGCAAGTGCCTTATGTGGGTTCGGGGGTTCTCGGTTCTGCGGTTGGTATGGATAAAATCGCCATGAAAATGGCTTTTTCTCAGGCGGGAATTCCGCAAGTGCGTTATCAAGCAGTGCGGCGTAGTCAAGTATGGTCTAACCCCTGTATTTTCCCGAAATTATGCGATGACCTTGATGCGGCTTTGGGTTATCCCTGCTTTGTGAAACCTGCTAATTTGGGGTCCTCTGTTGGCATTTCCAAAGTGCGATCGCGTCAGGAACTCGAAACCGCTTTAGATGCTGCGGCTACCTATGATCGGCGAATTATTGTAGAAGCGGGAGTCGAAGCCAGAGAACTAGAATGTGCTGTTTTAGGCAATGATTATCCGAAAGCGTCGGTGGTGGGAGAAATTAGCTATAATAGCGATTTCTATGACTACGAAACTAAGTATACTGATGGCAAAGCTAATCTGATGATTCCAGCGCCTATTGATACAGCGATCGCTTCTAAAGTCCGAGATATGGCGATCGAAGCCTTCCTCGCTGTCGATGCTGCTGGACTAGCGCGGGTGGATTTCTTCTATATCGAAAAAACCGGAGAAGTCTTGCTGAATGAAATCAACACCCTCCCCGGTTTTACAGCTTTAAGTATGTATCCGCAACTGTGGTCAGCCACAGGAGTCAGCTTTCCCGAATTGGTAAATCAACTCATTGAATTAGCCCTAGAAAGGCATACCCAAGCCGCTGAAGCCCCCTAATTCACTGCCCAAATACCCGATAAATCTGCCTTTAAAGACCTGGTAGGGTTGTAATGATCCCCCCCCTTAGCTGGGGGGTTAGTGGGCGTTAAATCGCCGGATTCACGGCGGAAAATAGCAATTTAGCTTAACCCTAGCCAAGCTAGTAGTCCCTGTTTGGTGAAATATTCGATCGCCAAAGTAATCACAAATCCAATCATCGCCGCGCGACCATTGAGGCGTTCCGAATAGGAGTTAAACCCAAATTTTGGTTCTTGTAAGTTGGGGGTTGTAGTTGGTTGAGGGGTTTCTGTCATTAGATGTTGAGTCCTGAGAGTATCACATTCAATTATAATACAATAATTTGTGTCTCGGTGACAGAGAACAGACCAACATAGAGGGAGAGGATAGAATAACCCATCAATAGATAGTCATTATTAGGATGATTAGATTTAACTATATCCCATCAGGTTATTCAACAAAAATTGGGAGCAAACCGCACCCCAGCCTAGCCTAGCCAATTAAATTAACCCACAGTCTTTTAGTCGTTGGCTGATGATTTCCAAATGTAGCCACCACTTACCTCCATTCATCACCCAAAGGCGGGTGGGAAGGTGTCCTCTGGGAAGATTAAAATTATAGCGAAAACCCAGTGAGGGGTCGTGTCCGATAGACTTTAGCCAACCGACGCGATCGCAAAATTTCCCATAGTCTGACCCTTCCTGTAGATAAATTTGGGCTTGAATACTAAACCCAAAGCGATGATTACTATACTTAACCCATAAGTTATCTAAGATGGTTAAATCCTCACAAGGTAACTTGTTCAAATCACTATAATGTAAGTAGGGTCGTCCGCCTTTACCTAACGCGCGACATAACATAATCCAGGTTTCTCGGTCAGCTTTTCGCCATCTATGGGTCGCTAATAATTTCTGTAACTCTCCATAGTCTCCACCCCTCTCGGAAGCCAAATATTCATCATCTGGGGGTTGAGTTAAGGCGGGTATGATTCGCCCTAACATTGCCTGAAAATTACCCTTTAAATTGTCAGTTAAATTCGCGGGTTCCGATGATGGGGGGGAGGTTTTATGCTTCCTAGTTTTTGAGGCTTKATGGGCGGTTTTAGGTGGGGACTGAGGTTTGAGAACTTTCTGGGTGGGAGGGGAGGTCTTGGGGGGTGATGTGGAGATAGCCGCTAACACTTCCGCCGCCGAATTATAGCGCTTTAGGATTTGATTATTGACTAATTTATCAAGGACTTTTCCTAATTTATCGCTAACCATACGTTCGGGGGATAAAAAATCGCGCCAAACCCATTTTTCGAGGACGGTATCATATAAATTCCAGGGGGAAACTCCGGTAAGTAAATATAAACAAGTTGCGCCTAAACTATATAAATCACTAGCTGGAAATACTCGCCCGCGAGTTTGTTCTGGTGCCATAAATTCGGGACTACCGATAATAGTTCCTGTGCGACTAATGGTGGTGGCTGTTAGTAACTTAGCCACGCCAAAATCAATTAATACTATCAGACCCTTTTCGATTATTTGAGATTCCGAATTTCTCGATTTTACTGATGGTCGAGGGGGTGGCTGCGGTAATGGTCGAGGGCGATCGCGAATTGACTTTGAGGATAAATTACCTATCGCTGCACTGGTGCTAGTTTCCCCTATGGTATCTGGGTTATTAAAAGCTATAGGAGAGGGTGGTAAAGGGTGTCTAAGACGGCGACGGATGAGGTTGGCTGGCTTGATGTCTCGGTGAATAATATCGCGATCGTGAATGAATTTAAGCACTGGTAATAAATCCCGTAATATCTGCCAAATTTTGGGTTCATCAAATAATCCATCTTCTTCCAATTCTTGTAATAAGGTTTTCCCCGGAATATACTCTTGAACTAATAGCAAAAGTTGATGTTCTTCAAAATAAGCTAATAGCCGTGGAATTTGAGGATGTTCCCCCAAACAATCTAAGCGCACCGCCTCTTGATTAAATAACTTGACTGCATGATTATAGCTGGCATTTTTTTCGGGAAAATCAAACTCCTTAATCACACAAGAAGGATGGGATGGCCTGCTTTCATCTCTCGCTAAAAAAGTTCGACCAAATCCCCCTTGTCCAAGGGCTTGTATGGGGCGATAACGGTTGTGTAGCAACAGGGAAAAACCACAACTCTGACAATATTTCTCCTGGTCAGAATTTTGAGGTTGTAAACATTTGGGGTTAATACAATAACTCATGTTTTAGGAGATATTAACAGCATTTTTAGATCAGGCAATTTATTCAAATTTTGGGCGGGACGGGAAAATCTAGGCTGTCGATTATAACGCAAGTCTAAGGCGGTTTTGAGAGGCTTTCAGGGCGGACTGGGGGGGTTCTCCTAATAGTGTAGCCTCGATCGCCCTACCCAAATTTTCGGAAAGGCGACTATATCCGGGAATATTCGGACGAGATACCGCCCAATTCATCTGCTGTAAAAAGACATTTAAAGCCGGTTGTTTAGCAACATATTCTTGATAACGGGGGTCAAGGCGAGTTGTTAAATTAATCGGCAAATATCCGGTTCCTAAACTCCACTCGGTTTGAAATTCCGATCCGACTACATATTCGAGAAACTCTAAGGCGGCTTTTTCTCGGTCTGGGGTGGTTTTCATCACAAACAAATTTTCACCCCCAACTACCGCCGCCTGTTGATTTTCCGCCGGAATAGGAAACACTCCATAATCAATACCAATTTGGTCGAGATAACCTAAAGTCCACGGTCCGGTAATTTGCATGGCTACCCTACCAGAAATAAAGTTATCCTGCTCATAACCTCTTTCGGGTGCGGAGAGAATTGCGGAACCATCTTTTATCAAGTTTGACCAAAATTCTAAGGCGGCGATCGCCCCAGGATTAACTAAATTGGCTTCACCATTTCTCACCAATTCCCCACCCGCACTATACATAAATGGTAGCCAGGTAAACACCGTCCACTCCCCTTTTCCTAGGGGTAAGACTATCCCATACTTCTCCCCGGCTGTTGTTAATTTGGTGGCGGTTTCTCGGAACTCTGACCAAGTGGAAGGTATGGTCTCAATTCCGGCGGCTGCAAATAAACTCGGACGATAAAAAATGGCTGTATTATTAGTAGCCATAGGTACAGACCAAATCTGATTTTCTAATTCCATCCCTGTCCATAAAGCCGGATCAATTTCTGCCTTTACCGGGGAGTTATTTAACCAATCTTGAATCGGTTTAATGGCATCTAATTCTACCAGTTGACCTGTAATAATTGGTGTATACCATAAAATATCTGGCGGCGCATTTCCGACTACTGCGGTTAAGATTTTCGGCATTTGTTGATCCGGTTGACCAATATATAGCGCTTCTACCTGAATATGGGGATGGTCTTGATTAAAGCGATCGACCAACTTTTGGAAAACATCCCGGTTGGGTGGGGGATTAATTCCATGCCACAAAGTTAGGTTAATCACTCCCTCTGTTGTCGGGGGTTGAAATTGACAACCACCCACTAATATACATAAACCTAAAATTAGGAGAATTTTACTCCACCATTTGAACGGGCTACTTTTACGGTGATTATCTGGAGATTTTGCCATAGTTTTATGCCTCGTTTTTGGGCTACAGTTGGGTTTGTTGTTGTACTAAATCTTCAGTCAGAGTTGCTAGTTTTTTTAAGTCCGCTTCTAATTCCCGCGCCCTTTGTTTATAGGTTTGTTTACGTTTTAGTGCCTCCCTGGCTAGGTCTTCCCGGTTTTGCTTCATGGCGTTAATTGCTACTTGATGCCAGGATTTCATTTCGGCTAAGGCTTCTTGATATTGGGGTTGAATATCATTCCACGCGGTTCTAATATCGGTTAAGGCATTATTAATTAACTGCGGTAAATTATCGTTGGGCGCTGTTCGTAAGGCTTTGGCGATCGGGTCGTTTAAACTATCAACATTTATATGGTTGATAACTGGAATAAAATCACGAATTTGTCGGCTATCACTCACTCCGGTTACACACCAGGTGGCAAAATGTTCACAGTTATTAAATAGTAGATTATATTTGCGTTCCCCTAGCCGACTTTCTCCCCTTTGTATGGTGGTCTCGGGAATATAGCGGACTGGATAACTGCGAATATAAACTGGTTTACCTTTGCTAAAAGTTCTCAAGGATGTTCGTTCAATGGTTTCGCTGGGTTTGCGGTAATGGATAACTGTCCCGTCTCCACAGTCAATACCGTGATGTTCGTAGACTCCATCCATATTCAGAAATTCCCGGTAAACATAAATCTGATCTCCTCGCGCCATATAACCCCCCTAACAAACCATTATCGTTAATAGTTTGACATAATTTAGTTGAGTTGGCATAAGGGTGTCGCATTATACCACTAATAGTGAAAATAGTCAACTGCGATCGCCTCATTTACTGGGGGATTTCCTCAACAATATACTATCAGGGAGGTGATTTAGATTCGAGGGTTAACCGTAAAGACTTGGTTAACAAGATTATACCATTAAATAAATCTTTAGTTTTGACAGGGAATCATTGTTATATAATGGGAGGAAAGGCTTTTGACATTATACTTAAACTTTTGAACAGGTCAAGGGCTGAATACGCCCATTGACAAACCATCAAAGGGCGCGAGTCCCTCAGTGAATTGATGAGGTAAGCCAGTCGGGTAATTTTGGCCAGTCCATAGAGTTTTTTGGTATATAGGCAATCGCCATAATTGGGCTGCACAAAGCTAAATTAGGGTTCGAGATAGACCTCACGGTCTACCCCTCCCATTCAGCAGCAGAACCGTACATGAGACTTTCACCTCATACGGCTCCTAGTTTGACCGTCTCCTTGTTAAGAGTACAGCAACATCTCTTCATCAAGAGCTGTTTTATCATCGTGACAATGGCGATGTAATAATTGAAGATTCTTGTATTCATCCTTTCAGCCTTGGC
>NZ_PKGG01000126.1:0-15019 GCF_046480465.1 Arthrospira sp. PCC 8006 | reverse complement strand
ATCTTTTTCAGTAGAGGTTAATGGTAAACGATTTACAGCTTGCAAAAAACTCTCAATTAATGGTTTTACCTACTGGAACCTCAAAGGGTGGGATGGTAGCGTCAATCATCACATCTACGTTGGAAAATCTGACCAACTCATTGTAGACCAGCTCACAGACGTAGCGTTAGCTATGATTACTAAGTGTAAGATTAGCGGGGAGCTACCAAAACGACATTTCCTGTACTAAACCCTAACACCTAACAGCTAACTCAATAACTTAAATGGCCCCTATGGTTTCTGACTGTAGGGGTTCATTCATATTATCTGTTTTCAGTACCGAAAATACGGTATCGAAAATTATTTATATGCTTACCCCCCTAGTTTACCTACAATAAACACCCTAAGCCAAAACCTTAACCCGTCTATTAGGGGTACTGGGTTCCGCACGGGATGATTACCACCAAAAATTGGAGACTTGCTGAGGATTATGTGGATAACCGATGTCGCTGGTAAAGCAATTGTCTAGGATTATGTGGGTAGTGGCTACCATCCCCAAACAAGTCACCAGTTGAAACGCGTTATGTTGGTAGTGAACTGAATTCAGCGGGGTGATGATTAGATAATGCGATCGCATTTTGTTGGTAGTGAGTAGGCTCCTCAAGATTTCACTAATAATCTGACTACCCCTATGGGTTTTGAAATTTGAGCCATACCCTCCCCCTAACCGAAACAAGCACTATTGGGGGAACTGACCGATGTGATAGCAGTCAACAGTGACGTAGGAACCGATAGGCTTGCTGTTGACGGGTATCACTAGGGAAGTACCCTGTCTGTGTTTGGTTGGGGGGTGGTATGGGTATTTGACAGATTGATTAAGTTGTGCTTGTTGACTGAGTAATCAACCGTTGACAGAATTATTTTCCTGTGCTAGGACTAGGTTATGAGTAACATTTGAGTAACTAGGCATAGTTATTGGGTTGAGTAATAACCCGCTATCGCTGTCAGGATAAGGGTTTATAGTTAACACGTTGTGGCGCAATCAAAGCGTCTATATAGCCTACAACCCCTATTCTACCGTTACTTAGGTGTTACTCAAAACCATAGTAGGATCTATCAATCTGTAGCCATAAAATAACCCCTAGGGGTTTAATCTAGGGGTGTTAATTTATGAAAGGTTGACGATTAGATTAATCTATCTGATAGATAACTCCAAGGAATAATTTAGCTTCAGAGCTATCAATATCAACCCCTAACGCTGTTAACCGTTCTATGGCTACATCCAATGGTATAGGTAACTTAGAGCATCCATCGAGAACTTCTAAGGTAGCGTCAATCCCTTTTGTTTTATATTTACTCTCGTTGACGATTGTGCTATGTCCCATAAGTCTCGCTCTCAACTCAATAGGTAGTCCATACTTTTCACCTAACAGGTTGTACAGTCTACGAAAAGCATATTTCTGAGTTACCGGGCATTTCATAGAAAAAATGCGTTTGGTAAATGTTCCGTCAAAGCCTCCAACTATGCTTTGGGGTTTACTGCCTTTTTTTGGGCTATATTCTGGCAATAAGGGCCTTTTCAATTCCAGGAACTCAAACATATCAAGGCTAGGTATTGGTGCAACAATCCTTCCCCCTGTTTTTATACTCACTTTCCGACCTTCTGCGTCAGTAAAGTAAACATAGTCACCTAGCACCAAGTAATTGTCTTGATTATCGGGGTCTGACAGTGCTTTGATAGTGATACCATCATCCGTTACANAATGGCTTAGTTAGATTAACTGCGGCGGCTATCTCGGTAGGTCTTAACCCGTACATTACTGCCATACCAGTCACCCATAACCAGTTATGTCGAGATGATTGACGTTGAGGGTTTTTAATAGTATAGGCTTCTTGTTTGACGCTATACCACCAATCCTTGAAGGCATCGATGCCTATCCGTTGTTTCTTTTTGAATTGCGTTTGTTTGGGGTCAATAGGTTCAAGCTTTTTAAGTAAGTGTTCTTTGTTAGGTGATTTCTCAGCTATGGCTTTTAAGATGTAGTAACGTCCTTTGAAGGTTTTGGAGCCTATTAATTGTTCTCCGTTCCGTAGGGGAATATATAGCATAGCCTTGAAACTCTCCCAGCTAGGATATTCATCCCAGTCAGGGAACAACCTGAAATATGCCTCTTTAGTAGACTCGTAAGATGCTAAGTCGCTAGCGATATCGCGAGAACGTTTCCTTCCTGTGTTGCGGTTGTAACCCGCAAAATACTCATCCTCAATTTGTTTAAAGATGTCCCGGTAAGTTATCAGATTATTTTCAATCTGATTTTTCCCTAGGATGGTTTTATCGTACCAATCCCAGAACTCACTAGCGCTAGTGATAGTCCCTAGGGCTTCTGATACCAGTTTAGCTTTCTTAACGCCGTCTATCACCCCTTCTGGAGTACACTCAAGGTTAGCCGTTTTAGAGCTGCGTTTCCCGGTAGGTGGTTGCTTAAACTGCAATAGCAGATTGTACCTAGTCCCGGTCTTTTGAAGTTTGAGAGTTACCCCTTTGGGACATTCCCCCTTAAAATCCTGATAAGCTTTCACGAACCTAGTATAATTGTCGTCATAATTGCCCTTTCCCCCTACTGTAGGGGTATCAGTAGCGTTACTCATTTTTTACTCACTTGTTACTCTGCTATGGTTTTGAGTAACACCTAAGTAACGGTAGAATAGGGGTTATAGGCTATATAGACGCTTGTCAACCCCCGACCGTGATTTGGCCGAACAATTTTTTAAAAATTGAACAAAAAATCAACTTTTAGGTTGAAGGATAGTCAACCGATTGTATTGTGGAGCCAACTAATGTAGAATGTATAGATCCTTGCTTCTGAGTAGAAGCCTAAATTGTCCACAAGGAGTATCATTAAATGAAGCCTTTTGTTTACGAAACCATGTATATCCTGCGCTCTGACCTAAATGATGAGCAGGTAGAGGCGGCGCGAGCCAAATATCAAGATATCCTGCACGAACATGGGGCACAAAATCTTGACGTGCAAAATTTGGGTAAGCGTCGTTTAGCTTATGATATCGACAAGCACCGGGAAGGCATTTACATCCAAATGAACTATGAAGGTGGGGACAGCAACCAGATTAAAGTCATGGAAAGAGCCATGCGTATAGGTGGCGATGTAATTCGTTATCTGACGATTAAACAAGATGTCACCCCATCTCCAGTCGAAGCCGAAGCGCAACCGGAACCCCAACCCCAAGAGGTTTAAAACTCAAGTCAGGTCAGGAGTTGGTGACGGTCAACCCAGCTAATTCCTGACTGTTCGATACTCCTGGAGTCTCTCTCTTGCCGATTGGGTGGAATTGGGAGTATTTTAGGGGACATATTGGAAGTTTATAGGAGCCATTGGTTATCATGAGCCAGAAAAAGAATCCCAACTCCCAGGAACTCACAGCAGAAGTCGCTCGGCTGAGTGAAGAGTTAAAAATGCGAGATCAACTGGTGCAGCAGTTATCTCAAGAATTATTCCGTTTGGTGAAGGGAAATGCTAACTTAGCCCCAGATCCAGAAATGGCCGAGCGACACCAAGCTCAGATGAAGTCCTTGCGGGAACAACTCCAGCAAGTAGAAGAACAGGTTAAGTTTTATCAAGACCAGATCAATGAGCGGGATCTGGAAGTTTACCAACTTAGACAGTCTGTTCAGGAGTTAACCGATCGCTCTCGAATGCTCGAACAGGTAGTGCAAGAATTACCTGGAGTCTACCGCCAGAAGTTTTCAGAACGCCTCGAAGAGGTCATGGAAAGGGTGGAAAAACTGCAACGGGAAAATCGGCAACTCCACGCCGAACTACAAAGTGTTACCTACCGTCTGGCTCAAAAGAGTCGCCGTCCTGGTAATTTAGATCTGCCAACTTTTCAGCCCGGAACTCAGAGCGTCATCGAGTTTCCTAGTTTAGGGAAAGCGTGATTTTTTCCTGAGTCAGCATCAAACCTAGTCAAACTTAGGGGTTGGTTCTAGGGAGCATCGCAGAACAAACCCCTTTATTTGGATTAACTAAGTGCCTAGGGTTTGTTGGAACTAGAATTAAGGCATTTTTGCAGCACTTCTAATAACTCCTGTGTGGTGAAAGGTTTTGATAAAAATATATCAACTCCTAACTCAGCTATATCTTTGGCTATATCTACTGAAAAGTAACCGCTAATTCCGACAATTTTAATTTGAGGATTCAGGGATTTTAGCTCCCTCATAGTAGTTTTTCCACCCATAACAGGCATCATAATATCGATAACTACACAGTCAATTTTATCTAAATATTGACTGTATATTTTCATAGCCTCAACTCCATTACCGGCTACCAAAACTTGATATTGAAAACTCTCTAAACTAGCCTTAGTAATTTCTCGGATGGGTTCTTCATCATCAACCACTAAAATTAGTTGACCCTCACCTGTAATTAATTCTAAATGCTCATCAGCCGTAGTTTCTGTTTCCTCTGAGGCGGGTATATAAACTCTAAAAGTAGTTCCCACACCCATTTGAGTGTCAACGTCAATAAAGCCATTATGACCCTTAACTATACCTAGGACTGTGGATAGTCCTAAGCCACTACCTTTGGCAAATTCTTTGGTAGTAAAAAACGGTTCAAATATCCGGTCTAATACTTCTTGGGTAATGCCAGTTCCGCTATCAGAGACGGTAATCATGACATAACAACCTTCCTTAGCATCAAGGTTTAAACGAGCTTCTTTTTGGTTTAAAATAACATTACTAGCTGATAGTGATAAATTGCCCCCATCGGTCATCGCATCTCGTGCATTCACACAGAGATTCATTAAGATTTGATGTAGTTGGGTGGGGTCGCCATAAACTGTCCAGAGTTCCTTAGAAACATTAGTGTTAACATTGATAGATTTCGGGAAGGTTTCCCTAGCAATATCTGCGACTTCACTAATTAAGTGTCTCACCTGAAAAATCTCTAGTTTCCCCTCAAAACCTTTGGCAAAGGAAAGAACTTGCTTAATTAAATTGGCTCCCCGTTTGGTGTTATTTTCAATTAACTTGAGCATTTTATTTTGTTTTTCCTGGTCAAGTCCTAATTGAAACATTTGCACAGAGGCGAGAATCGGTGTTAAAATATTGTTGAGGTCATGGGCTATGCCACTGGCTAGGGTGCCAATACTTTCCAGTCTTTGCGCTCTGAGTAGTTGGATTTCTAGTCTCTTGGTTTCAGTAATATCTAAAAGAACACCGACTATTTCTTCAATGTGACCAGAGGCATCACACACCAGTTTCATTTCATCTCGTAACCAACGATAACTGCCATTTTTATGGCGGAAACGATATTCGGTGGTTAGGTGATTTAATTTGAGAATTTGTGAGCAACGATGATGGATTTTGGGGCGGTCATCAGGGTGAATGCGATCGCTCCAAAAATTGGGGGTATTAATCCATTCACTAGGTTGATATCCTAGTTGAGTTATGAGATTATCACTGATAAATTTAGGGGGATAGTCTTCGGTGGGATAACAAGTATAAATAATCGCCGGACTCGAAGCCAATAAATGCTCAAGTTGAATCTGAATCGAACTTAATCTCGCTTCCGTTTCCTCAAGTTTCGTGATTTTTTGTTGCAGTTCTGTTTCTCGCATTACCCGTTCGGTAACATCTGCAATTATTGTAATAGTTCCGCAAATTTCTCCAGCTTCAATTAAGGGAGCAATACGGACGCTTTGTTGCATGGGGGATAAAGAATGACTACCAATAGCCGGAATATTAATGAGATAGGAATGGAGGCGCTGAGACAGGAAAGCTACTTGACCTTGGAGAGCGTGTTCATAAAAGCGATGGATACCTCGTTCTTTTATGTCAGGATAAAGGCTGAACAAATGACATCCCATTAAATCTTGAGCAGACCTGCCACTATGGATTTCTAGCCAATGATTCCAACTGAGAACCTCTAATTTATCATTAGTAGTAAATATGCCCTGTTCGGCAAAGTTGTTTAGCCATTTTAATAAGGCTTGACTATGGGAAGGATGGATATTATGATCTAACATAATTAGGTAAATCCCATATTTAATAATAATTGGTGGATTACCGACTCAGAGACGGCGCTACTGCCTGCTCTGCCCAACTGTCTATCAACTCTAATAATTTCTCTAAAGAAACTACTCCTAATACCAGCACTAGATAGCCATTTACCGAGTCTTCACGCATTTTAAAGGAGGTATACATTACCATGGCATAGCTGACTTCTTCCTTGCCAATAATCAGAGAGTGGATCAGTCCATCTAGGGCTTCTAGGTAAAGGCGGGGTACTGAAAAAGAAATCTGAATTTCTAGTAAATTTCCGAAGACGCTTAAACAGGAGTTCAGTAGGATATTGCCAATTTCTGTTAGCACTTCTCCAGCGGGAACGTCAAGGCGATCGCTTGATGGGCTACCCTCTGGGGACACTAAACGGGACAACATTACCGCCCCTTCATAGTTTAATAATAATAGAGCATTTCCCGACACGGGCCCTGTAAAAATCTGCTGTACTGTCGCAATTTCACCATTAACAAAACTCGCCAGTTTCCCGGCTAATTCTTCAATAGGATGAATAGACACTTGAGGAACATCAAGCAAAATGCGATGACCCGTTAGTTGCGATAAAGAATTGGCAGTGCGAGCAAAACCAATATTTATTAACTCAGTTAGAGCATCTTTTTGCTTTTCGGTCAGGATCATCGCAGGACCTCCCTAAGACTGTGATATAGTAATGAGAGCTTGATTTACCTGGTCGAGAACACTTTCAGCCATAAAAGGCTTGTTAATGTAACCCACCGCACCAGCGGCTTTAACTGCGGCGCGAGTCATTTCTTGAGCATCGGCACTGGCAATAATAACCCTAGCTGTGTTATCCATTGCCATGAGTTGATCTAAAACTTCTGTTCCCTGCATATCTGGCATAGCCAGATCAATTAAAACCAAGTCCGGTTTATCGATAAAGTAGCGTTCCAGCGCAGCCAGTCCCCCTGTAGCTTCAATTACTTCGTGTCTATCTGTTTCTAAGATACCACGCATAATCCTACGGGAGAGACCAGAATCATCAACGATTAAAATTTTAGCCATTGCCAAGTCTCCCAAGCCCTGCGGTTGATTACGGTGGAGTATAAACAGGAGCTATATTTGAACTCCTATACGATATATAGTAACCGGAAAAAATGGGTTTTATAAAATTTTTGTACAAATTTTAACAATCTAGTTAACTATCTAGGTGGTCTGCTAAAATCGAGAATATGAGGACATTAACAAGGTGCCGAAACACCTTGTATAAATCAATTATCGTCTGTTTTGACCATCAATTTTGATCAGTAGGCATATCTCGTGATGCCACCACATCGACACCTAAATCAAAAACATTAGATAAGATGGTATCGCCGATATGAATCGGCGCGGTAACATTAACTTGCCGCAATTGCTGACATAATTCTATCACTTTTTCTTTCGGTATGGCAGCGGTGGTTTTTACGGGTAATTTTGCCCAAATACCATTATTAACTCGGACTGTAGTTGTCACCATGCGACGGGGTTCGGTGTGTTCCTGTTTGGCATATTCTTCGCCTCGTTTACAGGTGAAGCCTCGCACTTCGATAATGTGGCCATTATCTGCCTCGACTTCTAGGCGACATCCCAAAGGACAACCAATACATAGATAATGAGAAATGGTGGTTTCTGTGGTGGTTTCTGTGGTTTGATTCATGGCTTTTTATTTATCCTAAAATTAGCTAAATTTACTCAAGGGGGAGGATATCAATTGTTAAAGCCTCTCCGTGGAAATTCTGCAAAAACCGGGGTTTGACTTTCAGGTTGACCATTTCGGCGGGGAATACATACCGGAGTTTTTTCTCGTATATATCCCCAAGTTTTAAAATGCTTTCTTTGAGAGGACGACGCACTCGCATATAAACGGTATGCTCCCGATCGCTCGAAATGGTTTGAGGTACACAATAGGCGACATTTTCACCAGGAATTAAACGGATATTATCCGTAGGGGGTCGATTTCCGGTTACATAAAATCCGGCATGTCGACCAGCTAATATGGCTTCTTGGCTGACAAAATCAACTAGATCGTGAATGTGGACAACATTACCACAAGCAAAAACTCCATTTATAGAAGTTTCCATGGTGCTGCTAACCACTGGACCGCTGGTAACCGGATCAATTCGCAGTTGTAATTGACGAGATAGTTCGTTTTCGGGAATTAATCCAATCGATAATAACAGGGTGTCGCAGGGAACATACCAGCTTTGGTCGGCGAGGGGTTGTAGGTGTTCATTAACTGGCGCGACGGTGACTCCTTCAATGCGATCGCGTCCATGAATTTCTACTACTGTGGTAGATAGATATAGGGGGATATTAAAGTCCTGTAAACATTGCACAATGTTCCGGTTTAATCCGTTGGCGTGGGGCATTATTTCAAATACTCCCGCCACTTCTACCCCTTCCAGGGTTAGCCGTCTCGCCATAATTAATCCGATATCCCCAGAACCAAGAATTACGGCTTTATTTCCTGGTAAAAATCCTAGTAAATTTACAAATCTTTGGGCTAACCCGGCGGTTAAGACTCCTGAACAGCGGGTTCCGGGGGTGCGAATAGCGCCACGAGTCCTTTCTCTCGCACCCATGGCTAAGACGGTGGCTTGGGCGGAAATGACCTGCACTCCCTGGCTTCCAGACATTAATTTAACTCGCCGATCGCCATCTATATCTAAAACATAGGCATCTGCTATAATGTCTATATCCTTGGCGATCGCTTGTTCTAAAAAACGTTGAGCATATTCAGGTCCGGTCAACTCTTCTTTAAAGTGTTGGAGTCCAAAACCGGGGTGAATACATTGTAATAAAATGCCTCCCGCTTCCTTTTCGCGATCGACAATTAAAACTCGTTCAGCGCCAGACTCTTTCGCGCCTAACGCCGCCGCCATCCCAGCCGGTCCGCCGCCAACAACTACTACATCATAGTTGTTATTTAGGTGCTTAATACTCTCAGTAATCATGATAATTTTGTCAATTGCTAACAACAAAAAAAGACTAAATTTTGGGCGGGTTATATAGTCAATTTTTGTCGGTAGTAAGTAACCGACATTAACCCGCCATTTTTAGGCACAATAGGCTATGGGTTGTAATCAGTGTTAATTAGTGGGTATTTATGAATGCTGTTCACGCACTACCCAGGTATCGCCGCCACGTTTGGTAATTGCCGTCATGGGAATGTTATATTCCTCGCATAAAAGTTGCATACAGCGTCCTGTACAAAATCCCCCCTGACAGCGACCCATTCCGGCGCGGGTGCGGAATTTAATGCCATCTAATGTTTTTGCGCCTCGGCTGATCGCATCGAGAATTTCACCCTCGGAAATTAACTCGCACCGACAGATAATTCGACCATAGCTAGGGTTTTGGTTGACCAGTGCAATTTGTTCTTCTGTAGAAAGAGAGGCGAAATGAATGGGTTTAGGGACTGAGGAAATAAAGCTATCTTTGGGGGCTAAGGATAAGCCTTCTTGTTGTAAAATATCCCTAACCATGGTGGCGATCGCTGGTGCTGCGGTTAGTCCTGGTGATTGAATTCCCGCCACGTTAATAAAGCCGGGTTTCGCCGTAGTCCCAATGATAAAATCTTCTCCGTCTACTACGGCGCGGAGTCCCGCAAATTCAGCGATACAGTCCCTAGGACTAATCCCTGGGACGGTTTGGGTAACTGCATCAAAAACTTTTTTTCCCCCTTCGTGGGAGGTAGTTAAATCGGTCTTATCGTCCACCATTTCGGCCGTGGGACCCACCATTAAAGTGCCGTCATAGGTGGGGATGACTAAGATGCCTTTAGAAACGGCAGTAGGACAGGGAAAAATTACTCGTTTTACCAGTCCAATTAATCGCTTATCTAGGAGATATTCTTCACCTTTGCGGGGTTTGATGGTAAAGGTACGCACTCCCGCAAATTCAGCGATCGCATCTGCATAGAGTCCAGCCGCATTAATCACAAAACGAGTATTAAATTCCCCTCTGGGGGTATGGATAACCCAGTTATGATCAGGGGTTTGATTAACTGCTGTAACTGGGCAATTTGTAAATAGATTTAAGCCGTTTATACAGGCATTTTCAATTAAGGCAAAACAAGCCTCGTAGGGATTAATTACCCCAGTTGTGGGCGCATATAAAGCAGCGATCGCCTCTGATGTTAGGTGAGGCTCTTCTTTTCGTAGGCGTTCTTGTTGCCAAATTTCTAAGCCGGGAACTCCTTTAGATTCCCCTTGTTTTTGCAATTTTTCTAGTGTCGGTATTTGGTCTTCTGTCAAGGCGACAGTAAGTTCTCCAATGCGTTTAAAACCAAACCCTAATTCTTCGCATAGGGTATCCCACATTTGGTTTCCTTCCCATTCTAGCTTACCTTTCAGGGTATCAGGGGAACTGTGATGTCCACCGTGAATAATACCGCTGTTGGCTTTGCTGGTTCCGAAACCGACCTCTGCTTCCGATTCAATTAGGGCGACTCGAATCGCATACCGCATCAATTCTCGCGCAATGGTGCATCCGGTTACACCACCACCGATAATGATTGCATCATACAACATGATCCTATCCTGTAAGTGTTTGCTTGTGGGTCATACAGTGTTTAATCAATTGAAATTTTTAGTCAATCAAACTGCTAAATCTGGTTAAGCTGTGGATATCAGTTTCTGGCTGCTACAGCCGCGATCGCATGGATCTTAAAACTGAATCCTCTATCTTCAGTGTAGGATCATATTGATGATTTGTCATCGGTATTTAGGTTAAGTATTTTTAAGCGCCATTATTCAACCCGAGTTAGTTTATATTGTCATTTATGGTATAATTAATCCTGCAAAATTCATCAATAAACAAATTTAATGTGCATTAATATTAAAAACATTAACTCTTTACCGGCACTTAATTCAGCCATGGATCAAGGTCTTTATCCTACTGTATATGAGTGTTTTTCCGCCCCACCTTTTAACGAAAAAGTAACCCAAAAAAAAGTAAAATTTTACTTCCAAAAATATATCGAATCCGGTATTTTATACTTAGCTTATTCTGACGCAACCCCCATGGGATTTATTGCCACCCTTCCCTTAACCGAAACCGCCAACATAGGAGAGTTAGAATTTTTTGAGACTTGGGGATATATGAACAACCAAAAAGTTAATCTAAATTCGGATTTATTTACTCAGCAAACCGGACTCAGCATTGATAAATTATACTATATCGCTGATTTAGGTGTAGCCATTAATTACCGTCAGGAAGGCATCGCCAAACGACTGTTTAAAACCTTATTTGGTCATTTATCAGATAACATTGGTTATATATTGAGAACTACGGCTAACCCTGAATATGCTTATTTACCTGATTTTTATCAAAAGTTGGGGTTTAAAATCATGCCAATTACTCAAAGTGTTGAGTATTATAATTGTCAAAATCAATTAATCGAAGATAGCCGTTTGATTTTAGTCAAATTACCTAACGATTAATTAAATTTTTGATTTCCTTAAAAAGTGGCGGTTCTTTAGATATCTTAACCGGGTGGGTTAGTAGTCCTTCACTGGGGCTAAATAAAAATGCCATCAGGAATAAACCAGAAGCCACCAAGACAATGGCTGGACCGGAAGGCAAGTTATAGAAATAACTCAGATACATTCCACTGATACTAGAACCCACGCCAATTAACACGCCTAAAATCATCACATGATGCAAACGATTAACTAATAAATAAGCTGTGGCTGATGGTGTAATTAATAAGGATAAAACTAAGATGACTCCTACAGCTTTAAGACTGGCAACAATAGTTAAGGAAATTAACATCATTAACCCTAAATTTAACAGGTTTACAGGTAAGCCAGCCGCCTCTGCGCCCTGGGGGTCAAAGGTATAAAACAATAATTCTTTATAAATTAGGAACACGACGAATAAGACAATGGCAGCAATAATGATTGTATCCCGGACATCGGAGGCTGTAACTCCCAAGATATTGCCAAAGAGAAAATGATTCAAGTCGATTTTATTATCTTTTTGAATGATGGTAATTAGGGTAATTCCCAAAGCAAAAAAGCCGGAAAAAACAATCCCCATGGCTGCGTCTTCTTTGATTTTGCAGTGGGTGCGAATTATTTCGATTAATACTGTACTTAATACCGCAGCGACAAACGCACCTACAAAAATATTAAACCCTAAAATAAAGGCGATCGCTAATCCAGGCAAAACTGAATGGCTGATGGCATCCCCTAATAAAGCCAGCCGCTGCACCATTAAATAACTACCCACTACGGCACAAATTAACCCCACCAATATAGCAATAGTGAGCGATCGCTGCATAAAACCATATTGCAAAGGTTCTATTAATATTTCCCAAACTATCATATTTATACTGTCTCTTATATCTTCGGAAACCGGATTTTTTGAACTGGATTAAGATATCAAAAAAATCGGTTAATCCCCTTTAATAGATAATTCACAAACGCCATCAAGCTGCATGGTCTGAGAAAAACATGACCCTACCACCATAGGCATGATCAAGATTTTCCTGAGTTAAGACAGCTTCCCTAGTTCCGGCGGCGATTAGTTCTTTGTTTAGCAGAATCAAATCATCAAAATTGGTAATTGATTTACCCAAGTCGTGATTAATTACTAACACAATTTTACCGGAAGCGGCTAACTCCCTAAAAATACTAAAAATCACATTTTCAGTTTTTTGATCAATACCCGCAAAGGGTTCATCAAAGCAGAAAACTTCCGCCTGTTGCGCTAAAGATCTAGCTAAGAAAACCCGCTGCTGTTGACCTCCCGAAAGTTGACCAATAGGACGCGCGCTATAGGTTTCCATTCCTACCCGTTGTAAGGCTTGGGTAGCCAAGCGGCGACTGACCCCCGAAAAGCCTCGAAACCAACCAGTTTGGCGTACTCTTCCCATCATTACTACATCCCAAACTGTGGCAGGATAAGTCCAGTCTATCTGCGATCGCTGAGGGACGTAGGCGACGCGGTGGCGTTGTTGACTCAGGGGACGCTCACCAAAAATTGCAGGGCTTCCTGTGGCAGGAATCAGCCCCAAAATAGCTTTTAACAAGGTACTCTTACCCGCACCATTGGGTCCAATAATTCCGGTTAGCCGTCCTGGGTTCACTTGTAGGTTAATGTCCCGCAGTGCTTCAACCCCTCGGTACTGTACTCCAAGGTTACTGATGATAATACTCATATCCGCTGAAACCTTCTGATTCAAGGAGTTTTGGGCAATTTTGAGAGTATCCATAACTATGATTTTCGATCGCTTCATGTCAAGAATAGCACAAAAATGAAATAATTATGAAATAATTTATGAAAACAAAATGAAAAGGAGTAAGTACAAATGGCTAGACCAATGGCTAAGGGGTTAGGTGTAGTTGGGTTGTTGTGTGGGCTGTTGCTGGGGGGTTGTCAGTCGCCGTCGGTGGTTTCTACTGGGGATGAAATGCCGAAAGTGGTATCTACTACGACTATTATTGCCGATTTAACTGAAGCGATCGCCTCTGAGCAAATTCAACATACAAGCCTTTTACAGCCGGGGGTAGATCCTCATATTTATGAACCTGTCCCCCAAGATAGTATAGCCTTAGAAAACGCTGACCTAATTCTGTATAATGGCTATAATTTGGAACCCGGTTTAATTAGGTTAATTGAAGCGGTGGGACAAAGAGCCAGAAGAGTGGCAGTTGCTGAGTTTATCACTCCCTTAAATACTGAAGAAAATGGAGAGATCGAACCGGATCCCCATGTGTGGGGAAATGTGCAAAATGCGATCGTCATGGCTGAGGTAATTCGGGATGAATTAATAGCACTATCCCCAGATGATCGGCAGATATTTACAGATAATGCAGAACAGCTTATTGAGGAGTTGGAAAAACTGCATATTTGGATTGGTGAACAAATTGCCACAATTCCTAGCGATCGCCGTTATCTGGTCACCACCCATGATGCTTTTCAATATTACGCCGCCGCCTATGGTTTAACTGTACCCGGAACCTTAATAGGTATCAGCACCGAAGAACAACCTAGCGCCCAAACTGTGCGGAATTTAGCAGAGGAAATCCGCCGCCACCGAGTCCCTGCTATTTTTGCGGAAACCACACTTAATCCCCAATTAATTAGGGCGGTCGCAGAAGAAGCCGGGGTGGAATTAGCCCCCCAAGAATTATATTCCGATTCTATTGGCGCACCTGGTTCCCAAGGGGATAGTTATGTTAGAATGATGGAAGCCAATACTAGGGCGATCGTAGAAGCCCTCGGCGACAACTAATTCACTAGGGCAGGTAGGGGCAGGTTTCTAACCCGTCTCCGCCTGCTGCTGGTCGCTATTCTCCTAAACCGCTGGTTCCGTGGCTGGGCCAATAATCTCCTGGAATTGAATCACGTCTTGGCGTGGGTCAGAATGGGTCACTTTTACCTCAAAGCGATCGCCAAGTGCTATGTCGCGGTTAAACCGCATTGGTAACTCTAACCCTAATTCCTCCAGCATCACCAAACCTAAATTACTATCCTCCCGCAACCACCGCAGCAAAATAGCTTCCCACACCTCATCAGCTTGACGACGCAAATATTCCAAACTCCAATAGCGGTTCGTCTCCCGTTCCACCTTCGAGGCTTCCTTCACCGCCGGACCAAGGCTCATCACCATTTCCTGCATTTGTTCCACCGAAAAAGCTGGCTCTTCTCCCCGTAAATGAGCCTTAATCTGGAAGTGAGCCAATAGATCGCTATAACGCCTAATGGGGGAAGTCACCTGCGTATAAGTTTCCAAGGCTAAACTTGCATGGCGAGCCGGAGTCAAGCTAACCTCACTACGAGGCATATAACGACGCAATGCACAGGCTCTTACCGCTCCGGCTGGTAGTTGCAGCAGTTCCTCTTCCGGGGGTAGTTCTGGTTGAGGCTGGCTGCGATAGGGTAATGCTAAATTATGCTCCTGACCGTAGCGAGCAGCTACCTCCCCAGTTAAAATCATCATTTCTGCCACCATTT
>NZ_PKGG01000154.1:0-12763 GCF_046480465.1 Arthrospira sp. PCC 8006 | reverse complement strand
TTGAGTAAAAAACACACTAAACGCACTTAAAGCGGCATCCTCCATTCCATAGCGGCGATTTTTACCCCGGCGCTTGTCCGGTAGCGATGACAAGCACTGGCGGAAAGAACCGACTAGAGTCTCAAAGCCACCTGGCTTTTTCAACGGCTCTGGCGCTCCTGGGTTTCTTGGATGTCATTACGATACAGGGATGCTGGGGACTTGAACAGGTTTTCGCCAAAATGAGAATTGCTGGGGGGGGGTGGTATGGGTATTTGACAGATTGATTAAGTTGTGCTTGTTGACTGAGTAATCATCCTATTGACAGAATTATTTTCCTGTGCTAGGACTAGATTGTGAGTAATATCTGAGTAACTAGGTATAGTTATCGGGTTAAGTAAATCCCGGTTATTCCTACCAGCATTAGGTCAGTTAATAGTGGGCAGAGTCGGACTCGAACCGACATGACCGAAGTCGCCACATTTTGAGTGTGGTGCGTCTACCAATTTCGCCATCCGCCCGAATTGGTTACTTTATCATTATACACGATTTTTCGAGATTGCAACAAAAAATTATAATCGGGGCTACTGGCCCAGCGATAGATTTCTCTGGCCCTTAGTACAGGTAGGGGATGGGTGAGTTGAGCGGTTTGGGCTTGTTTAAGTAACTCTCCCAACTCATCACTACTCATTTCATCATAGGCGATCGCTTGTTCAAGAAAAGCATCCAAATTTAGTTGAGGGGCCAAAGTTGGGGAACCTCCGGACAACTTCATCAAAACCGACATGACCACTCTAGGGTCTTGGGTAGCCAACAATGCAGCGCGATCGCAAGTAAACTCAGCACAGCGGACCCATTCAAGAATCTGAGTTTGTAGGGACTGAACCAAAAGCGCACCCAAAGTAGAGAATTGACCCGCCGCCAAAATAATCAAATTCGCCAAAGTCAGATAAACGCCATGCTCACACTTGAGATGTCCCAACTCATGACCAATCACGGCTTGAATTTCTTCAGGAGTCAACAAATCCACTAAAGAGGTATGTAGGACAATAAAAGGCTGTTTTCCCCGCATAGCCAAAGTGTAAGCATTAGGGACTGGGGAAGACCTAACATAAAGTTGTGGCGGTTCCAAGTCCAAAGTATCACAAGCCGACAACAAGAGATTATGGAGATGTGGAAGCTGTTTTTGACCGACGAGAACACTGGAAGCAATATTTTCCAAATAGAAAAACTGCTCACCGACGGAACCGAGCAACTGACGGACGATCACATCTAAACCGGGAATTTGCTTTAAAGCATTAGTCGCCTGTAAATCAAGGGGATGGCGGAAATGATCTGCTTTCAGGCCAATGAGAGGATTAGGAGACAAAGCCATAGTATTGAATCAAACATTGGGGAAATACAACAAGGGGCGGGTTAGCAATACCTAGGGAGTACCTGGAGGTTAGCTATCGGGCCCCTATAGTTAATTATTACCCTAGTTTACTGATCTTGGGAAGAAGAATTTTCCGATTCAGGTAGTGGCTCTATACGTTCTATGCGAGCCCCTAAATCTTTCAACTTGAGATCTATGCGTTCATAACCGCGATCGAGATGTTGTAAATCGGAAATGGTAGTTTCACCCTCAGCGGCTAAAGCAGCCAATACTAAAGCAGCTCCGGCTCTTAGGTCTGTAGCCCTTACTGGCGCACCAGATAAAATAGGAACACCACTAACGATCGCCGTATTACCCTTCATGCGGATATCAGCCCCCATGCGAATCAACTCAGCCACATGGTGTAGGCGGTTCTCAAACACAGTTTCCGTAATCAGACTATTACCCTTACTCAGAGTCAGCAAAGACATAAAAGGAGCCTGCATATCTGTAGGGAAACCAGGATAGGGGAGGGTTTCGATATCTGTGGGTAGGATTTCCGGACCCGGAATAATCCGAATCACTTGATTATCTTCGGCGAGAATAGTTGAGCCAGTTTTCCGTAACTTAGCAATCACGGCGGTGAGATGATCGGGAATAACCGGAGCCAGGGTTAGTTCAGAGCCAGTAATGGCGGCGGCTAATAAAAAAGTCCCCGCCTCAATGCGATCGGGGATGATAGAATAATCCACCGAGTGCAGATGGCTAACTCCAGAGATGACTAATTTCTTAGTTCCCGCCCCCTCAATTTTAGCGCCCATAGCCCGACAGAAATTAGCCAGATCAATAACTTCGGGTTCTTGAGCCGCGTTATCAATAATAGTTTCCCCATCTGCTAACACTGCGGCCATCATCAGGGTTTCCGTGGCTCCCACACTGGGATAATCCAGATAAATCTTAGCGCCTTTGAGACGGCGATCGCTCCCAGTCACGTATGCTTCAACTATGCCATGATCAATTTGCACATGAGCGCCCATCGCTCGTAGTCCCTGAACATGGAGATCCACAGGTCTAGCACCGATAGCGCATCCTCCCGGTAGAGGAACCTTAGCTATCCCTAAGCGAGCCAAAAGCGGTCCGATAATAAAGAAACTAGCTCGAAGCTGACTAACTAACTCATAGGGTGCTTCAGACTGAGTAAGTTCTCTGGCATTGATATCAATAACGCTACCATCTCTTTTGAGGTCTACCCCCACAGCCGATAGAATTTGCCCCATAGTGCCGACATCAACCAATGACGGAACATTCCGTAGCCGGCAATCTTCCGAACACAGTAGAGCGCCAGCCATAATGACTAGCGCCGCGTTTTTAGCACCGCTGATAGCTACCTGTCCTTTCAGGGAAGAGCGGCCCGCTATTTTGATAATAGGCTGATCGGCATCAGAAGCCGTAGGAACGTTGGAAGAATTGAGAGTGAGTGTAATGGGTCTACCCTCCAAAATTGGGTTTTGACTGTGCATTGGTGGTTAATTTTTTTGTTCTGATTCTACCGGAAAGATTCTAAATGTCTAGGGGTAAAACAGGACACTATTCGTATTTATGGGGTGCAAACCCCTATTAGATAAGGATTTGCGGCTATAATAAAACAGTATTAAGTTGGATGCCAATTTACCGTCGCCCCATAGACAAGGTAAAGATATCCCTGGGGAGGGGGGGGTTGAATGTAGGGGCGGGTTCCGCTAAACGCTTGGCCACCACCGCAGCAATTTGGTAAACCCGCCCCGGCTTATAGGGGGTGTTTCTGGGAGGTGCGCCACCACCGCAGCAATTTGGTAAACCCGCCCCGGCTTATAGGGGGTGTTTCTGGGAGGTGCGCCACCACCGCAGCAATTTGGTAAACCCGCCCCGGCTTGTAGGGGGTGTTTCTGGGAGGTGCGCCACCACCGCAGCAATTTGGTAAACCCGCCCCGGCTTGTAGGCGATCGCATTATAGTTGACATACCTCCTCGTCCTGAAGGAGCGAGGATTCCTTGACGCTTCACAGCAATGTGCTACCTAAGTATTCTTACCCTGGCTCTGCGTCTGTTTAGAGTCTCCCAATCCCCTGTGGCGACTATGTTTAATTGTACTCAAGCCCAAAGCTGTTTGTCTTCAGGGATGTAGTTAAATATTGCCCCTCGGAACTGTCTAGGTGCGCTCTCATCGTAGCTATTTCAACGGGTCTTGATCCTTATGACTTCTCTATTTGAGAACCAAGCCGTCCTAGAAGGCTATGCACTGAGTGTCATCGAAGTGCGATGCAGTGAGCTTGTCGAAGTGACGGGGTTTTAGAGCCATTCTTCTGATAATGGTATTGATGCAGAGGTAGTACACAACAAGTTCTAATGTCGGAACTCGGTTTGTCGGGGCGATTTTTTGGCACTTTTGGTCCTAGTCCGGTGTTTTCAAGATAACCCAACCTATCGGATCTGCTGGATGCCATAAAGCCAATGCTAGGCTATATTTTACCTGGTTGCCACACCTGCAAGGAATTTGTAGGGTGTGCAGTTCGGACATTCTCAGAAAATTAAGGTTGAGGTTATATGGAAATTGGTGTCCCCAAAGAAGTTAAAGATCAGGAATTTCGGGTGGGATTAAGCCCCAGTAGTGTCCGAGTCTGTTGTGAAAAAGGCCATCAGGTTTTTGTGGAAACACAAGCGGGGGTCGGGGCGGGATTTTCTGACCAGGACTATCTCGAAGCAGGCGCTAAGGTGGTTTCCTCACCCACAGAAGTCTGGAATCGTGAATTGGTGGTCAAGGTCAAAGAACCCCTACCCTCAGAATATCCCTTTATTCAGAAGGGACAACTTCTATTCACTTATTTACATCTGGCGGCGGCTAGGGAATTGACCGAACACCTTATTAATAGTGGGGTGAATGCGATCGCCTACGAATCAGTAGAATTATCAGACCGACGCTTACCACTACTCACTCCCATGAGTATCATTGCGGGTCGCCTTTCCGTACAGTTTGGAGCCCGATATCTGGAACGCCAACAAGGGGGGCGAGGGGTTCTCCTGGGTGGTTTCCCCGGTGTGAAATCCGGTCATGTGGTGATTTTAGGTGGTGGTATCGTCGGCACGGAAGCCGCCCGCATTGCGGTTGGTATGGGTGCTATGGTGACAATTATTGATATTAATGTCGATCGCCTCTCCTATTTAGAAACTTTGTTTGGTTCCCGGGTAGAATTGCTTTACAGTAATTCAGCCCACATTGAGGCTACTGTTCCCCAGGCTGATTTACTCATTGGTGCGGTCTTGGTTCCAGGTTTTCGGACTCCGATTTTAGTTTCCCGTGAATTGGTCGCTAAAATGCGCCCCGGTTCTGTATTAGTTGACGTGGCGGTTGACCAAGGCGGTTGTATTGAAACTCTGCGGCCTACTTCTCACAGTCAACCCACTTATATTGAGTATGGGGTCGTTCATTATGGGGTTCCCAATATGCCGGGGGCTGTACCCAGTACGGCTACCCAAGCCTTAAATAATAGTACCTTGCCTTATGTTCTCAAATTAGGCGATCGTGGCATTCGCGCTTTAGCTGAAGATGCCGCTTTAGCTAAGGGTTTAAATGTCGAAAATCACCAACTTGTTCATCCCGCCGTTAGGGAAGTTTTCCCTGATTTGGCTTAGGTTTAACTATCTATCTATCGCCGCCAGTTACTGATGGGGTGGTTGGCTCAACTGCCCCATTCTCTAAAGTTGATTTTTTATTCAAAAAAAAAATTTTGTTCGGCCCCCCTGAGCAGAGGGTTGACAACAGCCGGGAACTAATGATAAGATATTAAGATACAGTTTTATAATGGAAATATGTTTAATAATTTCAAAAAAGTCACCACTCCCATTATCTAAATGGTAGCACGAGCCCCCCGCAAAAGCAACCCCACCCCCCGAAAAAAAATTTTTCGCAACAAAACTTAATTTTTTTTTACAAAAGTTAACACAAAGTTATTGACGCATATTGCGCTTGAGTTGTTCGAGTTCGTCATCCATTTCCCACTGACGAAACTGCTGTTCGAGTGGGTCAGGGGTGGCTTGAAAGCGAGTGTAATCATTTCCTTGGTTCCATCCCTGGGTTTCCCAAGATTTAGTTTGGGTAGTTTTAGTGCGGTTGGCGGCGGATTCCTGCTGTTTAATTTTAACCTCTTTGCGTCGCTGTTGAATCTGGCGATAGAGTTCCTTAGACTTTTCGATGCGGTTTTTAACGCCCTGCATTTGTCCCCAGCGCTGATTTCCCTGTCGCAATAGGGAGGCTTCTCTTTCTTGTGCGGCTTCAGCGAGGTCAGGGCGGTTGGCGGCTTGTGCTTTAGCGACCCATTTATGCCATTTTTGGATATCTTGTGCGATCGCCAAAATTTCTTCAGTGCATTTCTTTTCCTCACGCTGTAGGTCAGCAATTAATCGGAGGGTGTCCTCTTCCTGTTGACGTAACTGTTCCTCAAGGGCTTGCAATTCCAGATCAGGATGATCTCGCAAAAATTCCTCTAGGCGGGTTTCCAGAAAGCGGCTGAAATCTTCAAATAAGCCCATAATGATTGTCGGTGATGGCTATGACGGCTAATTATATTTTAGCGAAATCTAGGGAGATCTCAACCAAAAAGGATCAGTGATTGGTAGGGTTGTCAGTACCTAGCCCATAGATGATAGTGAACGAGGGGAAGATTTAGGGGAAGCTGTGGTAGCTAATGCGACGACTCCAGCTACTTTAATTTTTCTCAACTTCAAGGCTTGAATAGCAGCATTAACCGTAGCCCCAGTGGTATAAATATCATCAATAATCAACACAGAACTGCGAGGGGGAAGGGTGTCTTTTCCGACTCGTAAAGCCCCCAGCAAATTTTGTTCTCGTTGTTGTCGGGATAAGCCGTGCAGGGCTTCGGTATTTTTGACCCTTTGTAAACCATGGGGTTTTATAGGTAAACCTGTAATTTCACAGAAGCCGCGCCCCAATAATTCTGCCTGATTAAAACCCCGTTTTTTGAGTTTATCGGGATGTAGGGGAATAGGAACTACAACTAAATTCTGGGGAACCCGGTTGACAGTATTGAGCCACCCCTCGGCTAGACAATAGCCTAACATTTTGGCGATTTGTGGGTTGCCATCATATTTTAAAGCAGCGATCGCTCGTTTGAGGACTCCCCCATAGCGACCCCAAACAAAAATCGGCACCTGACCGGGGAATAGTCCTGGGTGGGTAAATTGACATTCTAACAATTGTTGTTGACAATAGTGGCAGAACTCCTGATCTGTAGGTCTTGCACAGAGGGGACATTCTGGCTTTAAAAAGAGATTAAAGACAGATTGAAGAATAGAATTAGTCATGGCGAGTTAAAAAACAGAGAATCAGACAATTGCGGTGTTGGGCAATTTTGGTGGATAATCATAGATTAAACCAAGGTTAACTGGGACTGTGCAGATTAAACAAGTCATCATTGCTCATAAATCTAGGGATAGGCTGAGTCAGCGTTGGGCGCAACAATACGCCCGAGAATTTGAACGGCGGGGATGTCAGGTTTTGATGGGACCGAGTGGGGCGAAAGATAACCCCTACCCGGTGTTTCTAGCTTCTAGTAGTAGTCCTATTGATTTGGCGGTGGTATTAGGGGGAGATGGAACGGCTTTAGCTGCGGCGCGACATTTAGCGGAAGCAGGTATCCCCATTTTAGCAGCGAATGTGGGGGGGCATTTAGGATTTTTAACTGAGTCGTTTGAGGATATAGAGGATACGGAAACGGTTATAGATCGTTTATTTGAGGATCGCTACGCTATTGGACAGCGGATGATGTTACAGGCGGCGGTTTTTGAAGGTTCCCGCGATCACCTAGAACCGTTAAGCGATCGCTTTTTGGCCCTAAACGAAATGTGCATCAAACCGGCTTCTGCGTATCGAATGCCTACTTCTATCTTAGAGATGGAGGTTGACGGGGAAGTAATTGATCAATATCAAGGGGATGGCTTAATTGTGGGAACCCCCACGGGGTCTACCTGTTATAATGCGTCTGCTGGTGGTCCAATTGTGCATCCGGGGATGGATGCGATCACTGTTAGTCCCATTTGTCCCCTCAGCTTTTCCAGTCGTCCTGTGGTAATTCCTTCGGGGTCAGTGGTCAGTATTTGGCCCCTAGCTGACCTCGAACATGATACTAAATTATGGACTGATGGGGTATTGGCTACATCGATTTGGCCGGGACAGCGGGTTGATGTGAGGAAAGCAGACTGTCAGGCTAAATTTATCATTCTGCGGGAGGACTATTCGTTTTATCAAACCCTGCGGGAAAAATTGCAATGGGCGGGGGCGAGAGTTAGACATATTAATAATCACCGGAATTAATGCAATTAGACTAGGGTGATCAAGGTTTTCCAACTTCCACATTTTGATAAATGGTGACGGGATGATCAATGCCTTTAAAGGTGTAATCTCCCATTAGAGCAAATTGCTCAGGCGATCGCAACATTTGATAAGTCGCCTGACTAATGACACACTTTCCTGGGGGACAAATCGGCTCCATTCTCGCCGCCAAATTAATTGTTCCCCCCAAGACGGTATAATCTACTCGTTGGGAGCTACCGACATCCCCAACTACCGCCCTACCGCTATTAATAGCAATACGCAGTTGTAGTGGTTCTGATAACTTACCTTCAGCGTTGAGTTTTTCTAGGCGTTCTAACATTCCTAAAGAGGCATGAACAGCGCGTTCTGCGTGGTCTGATTGCGCTTCAGGCGCGCCAAAAAACGCCATGATACAATCACCAATAAACTTATCTAAAGTTCCTCCCAGGGCAAAAACTTCCTGCAACATTTCCTCAAAAAAAGCATTAAGTAATGTCGCTAATTCCTGAGCAGGTAAGCGTTCAGAAAGGGCAGTAAAACCGACAATATCAGCAAATAAAATACTAATTTCAGCATCTGTGGAAGGCAAACGGCCATTGTCTAAAGCGCCCACATTGATTAAGTGCTGTACGACCGCCGGGGTATGGTAGCGTTCCAGACGTTCACGGATAGTGCCTTCCCGCTGTAATTTTTGAGTAAGTAACCAACGTTGAACACTAGCCGCGACTAAATTTCCTAAGGCTGAGAAAAAGCTCAAATCTTCATCTCCGCCACGAGTCCAGTAGTCAAAGGAAAAATGAGCATCTCCATATAAAACACCTACGACATGATCCTCATCCCATAGGGGAACTGCCAGACAAGATCGGATATCTTTAACTAGAATACTGGGTTCACTTTCAAAGCGTGTATCCTGTTGAGCATCAGCGGTTTTAATAGCAATTTTATCACGAAAAACTCGCTGACAAATACTGCGACTAATCCAGCTTCCATCAATAGATATATCTGGGTTGTTACCGGATTTTTTCGAGGCTACTTTGACGAGTTCTAGTTGTCCGTCACCATTGAGATCAACGAGTAAAGCCAAGCGTTCAATAATGGGGATATCATGAAAAATCACGGACTGAGTTTGTGAGAAAATGGCATCAATAGACTCAGCACTATTCAAACATTTAGCAATTTCTACTAGGTCTTGTAGGCGGGCTACAGAGCGACGATAATTATTAATATCCTCATCAAATTGGGTGTTACTTTGAATCCATTGTTGTTTAAGATCCTGAACCCGACCAATTAAATTAGTTCCTTCCACCAGAGTCCCAATTTTGCGCCCGCCATTTTTCTTGGTATCTGGTGCTAGGATATCTAAGCGGATCTGATCAATTCGCAACTGGTCGTTAAGTTTGAGGGGGTGAGGCTGGGTTAAGGATATATCATTTAGACAAGTGCCGTTTTTACTACCTAAATCTTCCACCCACCAACCACCATCAGTCCCTTTATAAATGCGGGTATGACGGCGCGATACTTCAATAAAAGGCAGTTGCAGGTTACACTCAGGCGATCGCCCAATAATAAATTCATTGCGATCGACCGGAATTAGCCTTTCGGGTTGGTTTTCAAGAATTAGTCGCAGCCTGAGTTCAGCCATGAAAAATGATTAAAATAAGAATGTGGTACGCAAAACACCGATTACAACTGTGTCATTATTGGCATTATGTTCTGGATTGGTGACCATAAATACACCCGGTGTCACCCAGATATAATCACTGACACGGAAACGGTAGAAAGTCTCGAAGTGTAAGGAGGTATCGCGATCTTCTCCCAAGGGCAAATTACGGCCGGCTACCAGTTTAGGCGGTTGACCAAAGATAAAGGCAAATAGGTCGCCATTACGGCCGAAGGGTTCAGACCAACCGAGAGAAAGGCTGTAGGTGGTAGTGTTGGCATAGGCGTTGCTGGTAGTTGATTCCCCAAAGGTCACGCCTCCAAAGGCGGCGAGGGTAATATTCGATTTGATGCGCCACTGGAAGGACCCCCCTACTGCATTAAAGTTCATGGGTTCATTGAGTAACCCGGAGGTGTCGGCGCTCAAACTTCCGGTGAGGGTGTCTAGGCGACCATTGGCAGAGTAGGCATTGATATAGGTTAAACCTGCCAAGGTGTTAGCACTGGGTTTTAGTAACAATTGTACTCCTAAAGCACTATGATCGGAATGACTAATGCCGAGTGTGGCATCGGAGCTGCTGCGAGCGCCATAGGCTACCTGTAGTCGCACTTTATCGGAAACTAACCAATCAAACCCAGCGCCTCCGTCTAAAGCGCCCATTTTAAATAGGGGGCTACCCTCACCAAAGCGGGAAATGGCACCGCGACCGCTATCGAAAAAGGGTGAGTTAGCAGTGAGGACGTTGCTGAGACTAAATCCTACGGGGCGGACGGTGAAGACTACCCGGTTATTAAAGGCGGGAAATCTGTATTCTAGGTAATCGAGGAATAGTTGATTATTGCTATCAGTTTGGTATGACAGCAGGGCCATATCTCCCAACCCTGGATCTTCTACGGTTCCGGCTAATCCTCTATTTTCAAAGTTACCGGAAACGAAGCCTATGCGGAGGCGATCGAGACCACTAAAGGAAGATACGGTTCCGAGACGCAGGAGATAGTGGAGGGTAGCTTGATGGTTGTCTCCGGTGCCGGGAGGGTCTCCGCCTACGGCACCAGCAAAGCCGAAGATGGCTTCACCACCGAATATGGTGGTAGTGGAAAATTGGTTAGCTTCTAATTCTGCGGTTCTGGCTTCTAGGGCGAAGATACGACCTCCTAAGGTGGCGAGTTCGGCGGCAAATTCCTCTTGGAGACGTTGGAGGACGGCGAGATCTTCACGGGTAACTCTATCAACTACGGAGGCGGCGATCAGTTCGTTAATTCGCTCTAAACAGGCGTTGAGTCCGGCGGCGAATTCGTAGCGGGTCATCGCGCGGTTGCCTCTATAGGTTCCGTCGGGATATCCTGCTATACAGCCATAGCGTTCAACAAGGGATTGTAGGGCTTGAAATGCCCAGTCTGTGGGTTGAACGTCTGAGAGTTGGGAAACGGAGGTAACTTGTCCCTGAACTTCTACTAGGTCATCGGTGCTAATGATGTCTTCGGAGAGTTGGGCGATCGCTGTATTGGTATGGATAATAGAAGCGATCGCACTGGTAAGGGGAAGAATCATTGCTACTTTTGACCAGAAACTATAGCCCCATAATTTGCTCATTTGACAACACTCCTCAGAATTAACAGCGTCTATATAGCCTACAACCCCTATTCTACCGTTACTTAGGTGTTACTCAAAACCATAGCAGGATAACAAGTGAGTAAAAAATGAGTAACGATATCAATACCCCTACTGTAGGGGGAAAGGGTAACTATAATGAGAGTTACACTAGGTTCGTGAAAGCCTATCAGGAGTTTAAGGGGGAATGTCCCAAAGGAGTGACACTCAAACTACAAAAGTCCGGGGCTAGGTACAACCTACTATTGCAGTTTAAGCAACCACCTACCGGGAAACGGCTACCCAAAACGGCTAACCTTGAATGTACTCCAGAAGGGGTTATTGATGGAGTCAGGAAAGCTAAGTTGGTATCTGAAGCCCTGGGAACTATCACTAGCGCTAGTGAATTTTGGGATTGGTACGATAAAACCATCCTAGGGAAAAATCAGATTGAGGATAATCTGATAACCTACCGGGAAATATTTCAACAACTGGAGGATAAGTATTTTGCGGGTTGCAACCGCAACACAGGACGACCGCGTTCTCGCGATATCGCTAGCGACTTAGCATCTTACGAGTCTACTAAAGGGACATATTTCAAGCTGTTCCCTAACTGGGATGAATATCCTAGCTGGGAGAGTTTCAAGGCTATGCTATATATTCCCTTGCAGAATGGAGAACAATTAATAGGCTCCAAAACCTTCAAGGAACGTTACTACATCTTAAAAGCCATAGCTGAGAAATCACCTAACAAAGACCACTTGCTTAAAAAGCTTGAACCTATTGACCCCAAACAAACGCAATTTAAAAAGAGACAACGGATAGGCATCGATGCCTTTAAGGATTGGTGGTATAGCGCCAAACAAGAAGCCTATACTGTTAAAGGCCACCAACATCAATCATCCCGACATAGCTGGTTATGGGTGACTGGTATGGCAGTAATGTACGGGTTAAGACCTACCGAGATAGCCGCCGCAGTTAATCTAACTAAGCCATTTGTAACTGAAGATGGCGTAATCATCAAAGCACTGTCAGACCCCGATAATCAAGACAATTACTTGGTGCTAGGTGACTATGTTTACTTTACTGACGCAGAAGGTCGGAAAGTGAGTATTAAAACAGGGGGAAGGATTGTTGCTCCCATTCCCAGCCCTGAAATGTTTGATTTCCTAGAATTGAAACGACCGTTATTGCCAGAATATAGTCCTAGAAAAGGTAGTAAACCCAAAAGCATAGTTACAGGCTTTGAGACAATCTTTAGTCAACGACTTCAATTCATGAAATGCCCGGTGACCCAAAAATATGCTTTTCGTAGGCTGTACAACCTGTTAGGTGAAAAGTATGGACTACCTATCGAGTTGCGAGCTAGACTTATGGGACATAGCACAATCATTAATGAGAGTAACTATAAAACAAAAGGGATTGACGCTACCTTAGAAGTTCTCGAAGGATGCTCTAAGTTACCTATACCGTTAAACGTAGCCATAGAACGGTTAACAGCGTTAGGGGTTGATATTGATGCTCCAGAAGCTAAATTATTTCTCAGAGTTATCTATCAGATAGATTAATCTAATCGTCAACCTTTCATAAATTAACACCCCTAGATTAAACCCCTAGGGGTTATTTTATGGCTACAAATTGATGGATCCTGTTATGGCTTTGAGTAACACCTAAGTAACGGTAGAATAGGGGTTGTAGGCTATATAGGCGATTCGAATCCTTCCGCCCCAGTTTAGTATAAACCCTTATCCTGACAGCGATAGCGGGTTATTACTCAACCCAATAACTATGCCTAGTTACTCAAATATTACTCA